>JAEUIF010001324.1 GCA_016795185.1 Planctomycetia bacterium
CCCTGCTCTCTGGTCTCATACTCTATCCGCCGCGCCGCGCGGCCTGAGCCTGGCACGCGAAAAAGGCTGGCTGTTGACCTGGGACGAACAGCACTGGCTCTACCTGTTCGACCGCGCCGGCAAACTACAGGGGCAACGCCAGTTCGCGGGCGGCCTGGTCGGTGCCTGCTGCGCGGATGATGGTTCCGCCCTGGCGGCCCTCGGACAGCGCGGTGAAGTCTGGTGGCTGCTGCCGGACCTGAGCAGTCGCTGGGAACAGCAGTTGCCAGCGCGCCCCGTCACGGCAGCCATCGATTCCTTTGGGCAGTACCTGGCCGTCGCGGATGCTCAGGGAGGCTTGCACCTCCTCGACCGGCTGGGGCGGGTGTTCGGCACCGTGCAGAGCCCCCGGCCGTTTCACCACCTCTCTTTCGTGCCGACCAAGTGCTACCTGGCCTGCTGCTCGGACTTCGGCCTGGTCGCGGCCGTGGACTTCAAGGGACGCTGGGCCTGGCGCGACGGTCTGGTTGTCCATGTGGGCGGTCTCGCCGTGAGCGGCGACGGCGAGCAGATCGTGCTCGCCTGCTTCACGGAAGGGCTCCATCGCTACTCGATGACCGGGCGCAAGCTGGAACCCATCCGCACCTCGGAGCCAGCCCGGTTGGTGTCGCTGACTTTCGACGATTCCCGGATGCTTGTCAGTGGACTGTCGCGGCAGATGCAGCTGCTCGACGGCGTGGGCAGCCCGCTGCGGCGCTACCCGCTCGATCAACCGCCGACCGCGCTGGCCATCGCGCCGCTGGGACAGGCTGCGTTTGTAGCTTTGCCAACCGGCCGCCTGGTGGCGCTCGACCTTGCCGCCGCCGAACCTCGGTGATCGTGGCGCGCCGTCGGCGTCCTACCCGCAACTTTCATGGTAGTTGACCTCTGCCACCCACTCCGACCGCATGGTACGATGCACCCTCGCAAGGCAGTATGCGCCCGGGCGGCAGCCATTTCTCTCCCGGCTGGCGTCAAATACGACCCAGTGAACCCGGAAATTTCGACGAGCGTAGAGTCTGGAGTCCCCTGCCCGGTGCTTCCCGCAATCTGGATGGGCTGTATCAAATCGGAGCATCACCGTCATGCCGAACGACGAACTCAAAAGAAACCTGAACCTCGCCAAGCGCGCTACGGCCGAAAAGCGGTTGTTTTTTGCACTGGCCGTCAAGGACAAGAGCAAGGGCGCTTTGCTGGTCAGCAAACGCAAGATCGCGCCCGCGCGCGTGCAGGCGGCGAAGAAACTGTGTGGCGCCACGTCTCAGGTCACGGGCACCTGCTATTCCGGCGGCGGCAAGCTCCTGTTCGAGTCGCTGAAGAAGCCCGAATCGAAGTGGAAGGCCCTGGTGCGCCACCTGGCCGCCACGGAGGCGAAGCTCAATCTGACGAACGTCGAGTTTGTGCAGGGCAGCCGCTCCGAGGACGACTTCGAGGAAGCCGAGTTCGACGTCTACGAGGAACACGGCGACGTGGCCCCAGACATCGCCGAGGAGGAATTGCAAAAGAAGGCGGAGATCGAGGCCAGGCTGCGGGAGTTGCAGCCGAGCATCTTCGCCGCCTCGGAGACGGACCCC
>JAEUIF010001328.1 GCA_016795185.1 Planctomycetia bacterium
ACGTGCGCTTCCTGGCGGTCAAGTGGATCGCCGACGAGAAGCTGACCAGGTTCCGGCCGCAGATTGTGGCGGGTTCGCAGGACCGCAATCTGAACGTCCGCATGTTCTTCGCCTATTCCGCGGCACTGGCACGGCTCGACAACCAGGACGCCAGCGAAGGCCGCATGACCGAGTTCTTTTTGACGCGCCTCGCGGATGAGAAAAGCTCGCCCACGCTGCGCATCCTGGCATTGCAAATGGTGCCGCCCACGCACAAGAAGCTGACGCTCGAACTGCTGACCGGCTTGCTCGATCAGCAGGAACCGGCGCTGCAAATCGAGACGGTGCGCGCCTTGAACGAACATCCATCCCCGCAACGCACGAAGCTATTGCTCGACGTGTCGCGCAATCGCAGTCGGCCGTCAAGCCTACGGGCGGAAGCGGTCGTCGGTCTGGCGGAGCAGTCCGCCGCGCTGCACAACGAACTGCTCCAGCTGCTGCAAGAAGATGATGCCACGCTGCGGAGCGAAGTGTTGCGCGCCTTGGTACAGAACAAGTACAGCCGGGACGAACGCGCCCAGCTGGAGAAACTGGCCGAGCAGCAACCTGCCCGCGCGGACCTCGTCGCTCGAGCGCTCGGCAAGCCGTTCGCGAAGGACCGCCCCAAGCTCGAAGACCTCGACGGCTGGCTGGCGCGGCTCGAAGGCCCGAGCGATCCAGCGGCCGGCCGGCGTGTATTCTTCCATGCCAAGCTCGCGGCCTGTTCGCGCTGTCATCGCGTCGAGGGCCGGGGCCAGGACATCGGCCCGGACCTGAGCACCATCGGTCAGATGGAGCGACGCCGCATCGTAGAAGCGATCTTCCAGCCGAACAGTTCGATCGCCCCGCACTACCAGGTCTGGGCCATCGTCACGCAGGCCGGCAAGGCGTACACCGGCATGCTGCTGCGCACCAACCTGGACGAATATACCTACGTCGATCCGAAGGGGGAGCTATTCAAGCTCCGGACCACGGACATCGCCGAGAGCCAGCCGGTGCCGACTTCCATCATGCCGACGGGGCTGCCCGATATACTGACCGACCAGGAACTGCGCGACTTGCTGGCTTACTTGACCTCTCGTCGCTGACCCACACTCACGCGGAGAATTCCCACATGGACCGCAGAGAGTATCTCAGTACGCTACTCTGCTGGGGTGGGATCGTTGCATCCACGGCCTGGATCGTCGGCCAGATTTGGCGCGATGCGTCCTGGCTGACGGGCCTGTGCTTCTACCTGCCCTCGCCGTTGCTGGCGGTTTCGCTGTTGTTCGCGGCGGCCTTTGCCTGGCGCTCGGCTCGCCGGTGGGCCCTGGGGCTGCTGGTCCTGGCCTGCGGGCCGTTGGCGTTCGTCGCGCTGATCGAGAATCGATGGACTCAGCCTCCGGTTGAACTGGGCGAGGGCACGCCGCGCCGTCTGGTTCACTGGAACGTCTTCGACGGCAAGCTGGGTTGGGAGAGGATCCTCACTCAACTCGAAGCCCAGCGCGCGGACGCCTATGTCCTGTCCGAAGTGACCGGCGACCTGGATTTCTCGGCTGCCGCCGCGACCCTGGGTTCCGGTTTCACCAGTTTGCGCCAGGGCAGTCTGGCCATCATCGCACGCGGCACGTTGACCGAGCGGGTGGAACGCGACCACGACGCGGGGCAAGCCTGGCTGGTCGATTGGCAGCTGGGCAACAGTCGCTTCTCGGTGCTGGTCGTCGATCTGCCCAGCAGCATCTGGATCGCGCGGCGGCCGTTGCTCGAATGGGTGATCGGCCTGGTGTCCGAGTTCCAGCCCGACCTCGTCGTCGGCGATTTCAACGCGCCGCGCCGCTCGAACGCGCTGGCTAAACTACCCGCAGGCTACCGGCATGCCTACGACCTGGCGGGCAGCGGCTGGTCGTACACCTGGCCGGTGCCCGCGCCGTGCAGGGCCATCGACCAGTGCCTGGTGTCGCCGCGCTTGCAGCCGTTCAGCTACGAGTTGCGGTCCACGGCGGCGAGCGACCATCGCATGCAGATTTTCGATTTCCAGGTGCGGCCGACGGCCTTCGCGTCCGCGGCGTCCCGCACCACTGCCAATTAACCGATCCCCTGTTACAATGACTCCCGCGAATGACACGGTAGGGACGCCGGCTCCGATCCAACCAAAGGAGTACATTCATGCGTAACGTCGTGGTCTGCCTGGTTAGTTTGCTCTGCGCCCTGTCGGCGTTGGCCCAGGGGCAGAAGCTGAATCCGCGCTACAACCTGCAATATAACTCGAACGGCTACTCGCAGGAATCGCCGAAGGATGCGCTGAATTCGGTGCTCAAGGCGATCAAGGACAAGCGCGTGGACTATCTGCTCGCCCACCTGACCGACCCCGACTACGTGGACGAGCGCGTGAAGATCGTGCATCGCGGCGACTTCGCCGCGCTGGTGAAGGAAGCCACCAAGAAGCTCATCGACGAACCGGAAACGGTCAAGCGCCTGATCCGCTTTGCCAACGAGGGCGAATGGGAAACCGGTGAGAAAGCAGCGTCCGTGCAACTCAAGGAGCTGAAGGAAAAAGTCTACCTGCGCAAGGTGGACGACCGCTGGTTCCTCGAAAACGACACCAAGAAGGCCGCCAAGGCCGAGAACGCCGAGAAGTGATATTTGCAAAGCCGCGAGCGGCTGAAGGATGAGGCGATGTCCGACCCCGTGATCGACCTGCGCAGCGATACCGTCACCCGGCCAACCGCCGCCATGCGTGCGGCGATGAATCATGCCGAGGTCGGCGATGACGTCTTCAGCGAAGACCCGACCGTGAACCGCCTCGAAGAGCGCGTGGCCCGGCTGCTCGGCAAGGAGGCAGCGCTGTTCGTGCCGTCGGGCACCATGTCGAATCAGATCGGCATCAAGGCGCATACCGTGCCCGGCGACGAGCTGCTCTGCGAGGCGTCGTGCCACATTTACCTGTATGAGGTCGGCGGCGCGGCGGTGCTGTCGGGCGTCACTTGCCGCACGTTTGAAGGCCAGCACGGCATTCTCGACGTGAACCAACTCGAAGGCTGCGTGCGGCCGGTCAACGATCACCTGGTGCGCACCCGGCTCATCTGCCTGGAAAACACGCACAATCGCGGCGGTGGGCGCATCTATCCGCTGGCGAAGATCCAGGCCATCAGCGCCTGGGCGAAGCGCAATAACCTCATCATGCACCTCGACGGCGCACGCCTCTGGAACGCCGTGGTGGCCACTGGCATCCCCGCCGAGACCTGGGCCAAGTGCTTCGACACGGTTTCCGTCTGCTTCAGCAAGGGGCTCGGCGCGCCGGTGGGCAGCGCGCTGTGCGGCCCAAAGGAGTTCATCACCCGCGCCCGCAAGGTCCGCAAGCTGTTCGGCGGCGGCATGCGGCAGGCGGGCGTCATCGCGGCGGGCGCGCTGTTCGCATTGGAAAACCACGTCGAACGGCTGGCCGACGATCATCGTCACCTCAAGGTCATCGCCCGCGCCGTGGCCGACACGCCGGGCCTGCATCTCGATCCCGCCGACCCAGAAACCAATATCCTTTTCTTCCACATCGATCCGGAACTGGGCACGGCGAAGGACGTAGCGGCCACGCTGAAGCAGCGCGGCGTGCGTGTCCATCCGACCGGACCACAGACCATCCGCATCTGCACGCACCTGGACGTTTCGGCGCAGCAGGCCGAGCAGGCGGCGGAGGTCATCCGCACGCTGAGCCGGCAACCGGTGGCCGCCCGCTAAGTCACGGTCCCCCGCGCCGTTCGGCAGCTTACGGTCGGTCCGGCGAAGACGTTGCGTGCATCGCTGACAGCTAGGAGCTGATCGCTGACGGCTATTCGTTGCCTAGTTTCGCCGCGGCCGGCCGGCTTTTCGATCGTGCCTGGGCACCATTCGGTAACTACAATGGGGGAGGATGTGCGTCCTCTGCCATTCGCATTTCTGGCATACGAGGATCGCCCATGACGGAGCAACAATGGCTGCGCGGCAATGATTGCGTTCGGATGCTCTGTTTCTTGATGCGCACGCCACACGAATTCTCGTACAGCGCCACCTGGTCCTCGACCGAATTGCAGCAAATACGCGCTGCCCAATCGACTGGACCTGCTCTCCAACACTGCCTGACCGAGCGCAAGATGCGTTTGTTCGTCTGTGCTTGTTGCCGTCGCCTTTTCAAACGATGCACGCAGGAAACGAGTCGGCAGGCCGTCGAAGCGGCCGAGGCGTATGTTGAAGGACACATCAGCGCAGGCCATCTTCAGGAGCGGTGGGTTCTGGCTTACATGCCTTTCGCCTACGGTGAGGACACCGCCGACTCCCTGGTCGCAAAGGCGGCCCGACGCCCCGTGGAATGGCGAGCCACGAGGTTGATCGAGCCAACCGTGCAATGCCGGTTGCTGCGCGACATCGTCGGCAACCCGTTCCGTCCCGTAGAATTTCAGTCGGCGTGGCGTACCGAGACGGCGGTGTCCCTCGCGCAAGCGATCTACGACGAGCGTGCCTTCGACCGCCTGCCGATCCTGGGCGATGCTCTTGAAGATGCTGGCTGCGATAATATGGACATCCTCAACCATTGCCGCGAACCAGGCGAACACGCGCGCGGCTGCTGGCCCCTCGACCTCTTGCTGCGAAAGGGGTAGGCTGCTGACGCGGCGAACCAGCGAGCAGTTAGCCGAGTCTGTCAGTCGGGTGAACTACTGACGGGAACCAGGTATGACCGAGGCCGATTGGCTGGGGTCGGACGATCCGCAGCCGATGCTGGAGCTTCTCCATGACAAATGCAGCGACCGCAAGCTGCGCCTATTCGCCTGCGCGTGTTGCCGCTGCATTTGGCACTTGCTTACCGACCAAAGGATTCGTGACGCCGTGGAAATATCGGAACGGTACGCGGACAAAGCGGCCACCGACAAGGAGTTGGTTGCAAAAGCTAGCCAAATGTTAGAGGAGTCATGGGGGCTGAGCGGGGACCGTTCAGATGCCGCCTATTATGCCGTAAACCCGTGTTGGGATAATGCCTACTGTGAAGATGGCTTCATGGCAACGTCGCCGTACTCTTGGTCGGCTGCCCTCTCCTGTGCCAACGAAGCCTCTGGCAATGTTAGCGGTCGGCCCTCGCCTCCAAGCATTGATGAAGTAGTTGCCGAGGGAAGGAACCAATGCAGCCTCCTTCGCTGCATCTTCGGAAACCCCTTCCGTCCCGTCGCCATCGCCTCGTCCTGGCACACAAGCACCGTCGGCCAACTGGCCCAAGCCATCTACGACGAGCGCGCCTTCGACCGCCTGCCGATACTGGGCGATGCCCTCGAAGACGCCGGCTGCGATAATGGGGACATCCTATCCCATTGCCGCGAACCGGGCGCACATGCGCGCGGTTGCTGGCCCCTGGACCTCATACTCGGAAAGTCTTGACCATGACTCCCGCTCAATTGCAGCAACTCTGGGCCGACCACCTGGCCGGCGAGTTCACCACCAAGGACGTGGAGGCCACGCTGGCAACGATGGTCGAGGATGCCACCGTCAATCACATGCCGGTCAATACCGGCGGACGCGGCAAGGCCGAGCTGCGCGTCTTCTATCGGGATGTGTTCATTCCGTCGTGGCCAGATGACCTGGTGATGTCACCGACCAACCGCATCATTGGCGACAGCCAGCTCGTCGATGAACTGCACCTGCGCTTCACGCACAGCAAGCAGATGGACTGGTTCCTGCCAGGGGTGCCGCCGACCAACAAGGTAGTGGATATCGACCTGGTGGTCGTCGTGCAGTTTCGCGGCGACAAGCTGGCGTGCGAACGCATCTACTGGGACCAGGCCACGGTCTTGCGCCAGGTGGGACTGCTGACATAGTGCATCGTCAATCGAGTTGCTGCCTGAACGTTGGGTGGGTGGCACGTCCCTCGGTACTCCGAGGGCGTGCGTGTGCCTTGCCGCTCATCGGGAGTGAAGTCGTGACGAGGTTCCGCACGCCCTCGGAGTACCGAGGGACGTGCCACCCGTAGCTCGTTCGGCGATCACTCAGTTGACTATGCCCTGGTCACCCCTCGATCTTGAACTGACCGACGATCTTCTGCAATTCGCCGGCAATCGTTGTCAGGCCGTTGGCCGCGCCATTCACCTGCTGGGCGCTGGCGGTGTTGTCCTTGGTGGCCTGGCTGACGCCCTGAATGTTCACCGCCACCGCCTGCGTGCCCTTGGCCGCTTCCGCCGCGTGCCGCGAAACATCGTTCGCGCCCTTGGCTGCTTCCGCCGCGTTGCGCGCCATGTCGGTCGCGCCCTTGGCCACCTCGGCAATCGAGCCGGCGATCTCGTCCACGCCGCGGCTGGCTTCATCCACGTTCGCCCGGATGCGATGGGCCGACTGGCTCTGCTGCTCCACCGCCTCAGAAATGCGCCCGGCCGAGCCGTGAATCGCGCCGATGATCTGCGCGACTTCGTGGATGGCCGAGACCGCTTCGCGGGTGCCGCGCTGCACCTCTTCGATCTTCCGCGCGATGTCCTCCGCCGCCTTGCCGCTTTGCTGTGCAAGTTCCTTGACCTCGTTGGCCACCACGGCAAAACCCTTGCCCGCGTCGCCGGCCGCCGTCGCCTCGATGGTCGCATTCAAGGCGAGCAGATTGGTTTGCAAGGCGATCATCTTGATGACTTCCGTCACCTTGGTGATCTCGCCAGCCGCACGGTCGAGGAGGTTCATGGTGGCGGTGGCGCGGGCGGCCATGTCGGTGGCCTGCGCGGTGGTGTGCGAGCTTTTGCGGGCGGAGTCCGAGATTTCCGCGAACGCCTGGGTGATGCCGGCCACGGCCTGGACCACGGCGCGGACGTTGTGCGACGCGCCGCGCGCCGCGGTGGAAATAGTGCCGACGTTGACGCTAATCTCCTCGCTCGCCGACGAGATCGAGGCCACGTTCATGCTCATCTGCTCGGAAGCCGCTGCCATCGTGCTGATGTTGTTCGACATCTGCGTGGTCGCGCCCGCGACGACGCCGGCTTGCGTCGCCATCTCTTCGCTTTGCGCCAGCAGTTCGTGCGAGACGCCGACCAACTCGCCTGCCGAGCCGCCGATGCGCCGCGAACCGTCGCGAATCTCGGCGACGACGCGGGCCAGGGTGGCGGCCACGTTGTCGGCGGCGCTGGCCAGCTGGCCGACCTCGTCGCGCTGCATGATGTTCAGCCGCCGGGTCAGGTCGCCATGCGCGATCGCCTCGGCCAGTGCGGCGCTCTGCGCTAGCGGGCCGGTGATCGAGCGCGTCACGGTGAGCGCGAGCACGATGCTGATGCTCAGCCCCACCACGGTGACGATGACGATCAGCCACTTGGCGAACGCGTAGCTGGCCTGGCTGGCAGTCTTGTCCGCGTTCATCTTCTTGGCCAGCTCGTCCATCAGGCGCACCAGGGCGGCGTCGCAGGCGATGGCGGCGGTACGGCCCTCGCCCGCGGCAAGCTGCGCCGAACGGATGTTGCTGTTGACGCGCGACAGCTTCAGCACCTGCGCCGAGGTCTCCTTGAAGGCGGCGAATTGGGCTGCCGCCTTGTCGATAAGCGCTCGCTCGCGGGCGTCCGCTTCCTCGGCGAGCTGCGCCAGCTTGGTATCGACGTCCTTTTCCAGGGCCCGAAACTGCACCTCGTAGCGGCTCAAGTCCTCCTCCGTCACGGCATTGATGTGCAGGTCCAGGCCCTGGTCCATTTTCAGCACCAGGGCTTGCACCGCGCCGGCGAGTCGCGCCTTCTTGTAGGCTGCGCCGAGCCGGGCCGCATCCTTGGCCGCCGCATCGGTCACGTCCTTGTCCAGCAGGGTCTGAACGGCGTTCATCGCATCGCCGATGGCCTGCGCCTTGTCGTACCCCGTCCCATTGGAAAGCGCGGTCGCCTTGACGTTGGTATTCTGCACCGCGAGCCCGAGTACCTGCTTCTCGATGCGCTGGAACTCGTCCCAGCTGCGAGCGAAGTCGGCGAGAGCGCTGCGGATTTCCGGTGTGGAATGCGTTTCGAGCAGGTGCGTCAACTCCTGGCGGGAACGGTTGACGGATTCGGCGGCCTTGGCAGCGTCGTCGGCAAACTGACGCGATTCCTCGTCGCGCGTGGACATGATGGCGTTCTTCTCGGCGCGGATGGCTTCGAGCAGGCCCACGCGCATGCGCTGCCCCAGCTCGATCTCGTGCGCGGTCACCGCGACCAGGTGCTGCAACTGGTCGTTGACCGCGCCAAGTTGATGAACGCCCACGCCCGCGATGCCGAGGGCAGTCAGCGCCAGCACGCCGATGACGATGCCGATCTTGGTCCGCAGCCGCCAGTGCTGAATCATCGGAATTCTCCGCTCATCCGCCGCGCGCCAGGGTTCGGTCTACTGCCGGCAGCAGCCGGCTGGCATTCAAGATTACGAGCAGGCCGTCGTCCAGCTTGCCGATGCCGGCAATCAGGTCGCCGCCGGGCTGCGCGCCGTGTTGTTCGGGTCGCCAGGGTTCGACGGCGTCGGCATCCAGCTCCACGATGTCGCCGATAGATTCCACCAGGATGCCGCATGCCTCCGCCACCGTCGGTTTGAGAATCACCAGCCGGCTGTCGGGGCCGAGGGCCGTGCCGTCCAGACCCAGGAGCTTTGCAATGTCCAGCACCACATGGACCTGGCCGCGTAAATTGGCGCAGCCGCGCACTTCCGAAGGCGCGTGGGGCACCGGCGTCAACGTTGTTTCGCGATTGATCTCGCGCACTTCCAGCACCCGGATGCCGAAGCGTTTGGCACCGAGGAAGAACGTGCAGAATAGCTGCGGGGCGGCGGTCGACGGCGTGCTCATGGTGAGACGCTCGCTTCCTCGCCGCTCAGCATCGCGGCGACCGCGGCGCGCAGCTTCTCGCGGTCGAGCTTGACCTCGTAGCGGTCGAAGCCGCATTCCGCCGCCCGTGCGCGATCGCTGTCGCTGCTCAGGGTGGTCAGTGCGAGCAACGGCACGTCGAAATCCCGGGCGCGAACCGCGCGGGCGAAGGTCCAGCCGTCCATCACCGGCATCTCGATATCGGAAATCACCAGCTCGAAACGGCCAGCGGCCAGTCGTTCCAGGCCCTCGCCGCCGTGGTTCGCGGTCTCCACGTGATAGCCGTCCGCTTCGAGGTAGCCGCGCACGACCTGGCGGAAAAACTGCGTATCCTCGACCAGCAGGATGCGCTGCCGCGCCGGTCGCGGCGCGGCAGCAGTCTGGGCCGCCCGACCTTGCTCGATGCGGTCGCCCAGGCGGAAGAGGTCGAGAAACAGCGTAATCTGCTCGTTGATGAGCGCCGACCCCAAAACGCCATCCTCGCGGACGCAGTCGGTGTCGAGTTCGATCGGCAGCGTCACGCTGTCGATCAAGCTGGTGATGAGGACGCCGATCGGTCGGGCAAGGTGCCGGGGCAGCAGCAGGAACATGATAGGCTGGTCCGCCGCCGGCGCGATGCGCAGGTAGTGCTCCAGCCGAACCACGCGGATCGGCGTGCCTTCCAGCGCGACGAACTCGCTATCGCCGACGCGCTCGATCTGCCCCGGTGCGATCATTTCGATGCGGCGAATCATCGACAGCGGCACGGCGAACTGTTCGCGGTCGCCATGCCGGAACAACAGCACCGCTTGCCGGTCGGCTTCGGGCGCGGCGACGGCCGGCGCGGCGGAGGCGAGCACTCCGGCTTGCAGCACGCCGGCCTGGCGGGCGATACCCTCCACATCGAGAATTAGCGAAACTCGGCCGTCGCCCAGGACGGTCGCACCGGAGAAGCACGGTAGCGACTTGAGCAACGGATGCAGCGGCTTGACGACGATTTCCTCGGTGCCGAGGATGCCGTCCACGACCAGGCCACAGCGCTCACCGCCCATGCGGACGACGACGATGAACGTCAGCGGCTGAACACCGTGCCCGTCCGCATGATGCTTTCGCACGATTTCGGCGCGCGTGGCGGCGTTGAACGGGCGGCGGCGTTGCAGCACTTCGGCGAGCCGCACCACGGGCAGCAAGCGATGGCGGAGCCGGACCATCTCCTGATCGTGGGCGCATTCGATCCGCAGCGCCGCGCCGTCGCGGACGCACAGCACTTCTTCGAGGCTTTTCTGCGGCACGGCGAAGCGCTCACCGTCCACGGTCACCATCAGGCAAGGAATGATCGCCAGGGTCAGCGGCAGCCGCAGATGAAACGCCGTCCCCAAGCCCGGACGCGATTCGATCTCCAGCGAACCGCCGAGCTGTTCCAGGTTGGTCTTGACCACGTCCATGCCGACGCCGCGACCGGACACATCCGTGACGGCAGCCGCGGTCGATAGACCGGGCAAGAGGATCAACGCGAGCGTCTCGCGCTCGGAAAGCCGATCGAGTTCGGCGGCCGTGCGCAGTCCCTTTTCGAGGGCCTTGCGGCGAATGGCCTGGGGGTCGATGCCGCGGCCGTCGTCGCGCACCTCGATACGGATTTGCCCCCCTTCGTGATGAGCGCGCAGCAGCAGCCGACCGCTGGCCGGCTTGCCCGCCGCCAGGCGCAGCGCGGAGGTTTCGAGGCCATGATCGCAGGCATTGCGGACCAGGTGCGTCAGCGGATCAGACAGCGATTCGAGAATGGTCTTGTCCAGCTCGACCTCGGTGCCGTCGAGGGTCAATTCGATCTGCTTGTCGAGTTGTCGGGCCAGGTCGCGCACCAGGCGCGGGAATCTGCCGAACAGGTGATCGACCGGCTGCATGCGGGTCAGCATCACCGTTTCCTGGAGCGCCGTCGTCACGCTGTTGAGCCGATGCACCACCTGCCGCAGCGGCACGTCGGCGGCCTGCACCGATTGCAGCGCCTGATTGCGGACCAGCACCAGTTCACCGGCCAGGCTCATCAGCCGATCCAGCAGCGGCAGATGGATGCGCACCGACTGAGGCTGGACCGTCTCGGGTTTCGCAACCGAGCACTCCGCTGGAGGCGCACTCTCACCGGCGATGGGCGTGAGTTGCTCGGGTTGCAACTGGAGTGCCGCGCGCAATTCGTCCAGGCCCAGGTTGGAAGCGTAGATGGCCTCGAAGAGCAACGGGCCGTCGGGCGGGCCACGGCGCAGGTCCGTTGGCGGAGACTGCAAGTGTGGCTCGATGATCTGTCCATACTGCTGTAGCGCACGCACCAGCAGCGATGGTGTGCGACCCTGGCGGCGGCAATGCTCGGCGAGGTCGAGCTGCAAGCGGTAGCGAACCGCCGTGCCCAGGGGCGAAGCCGGAGCGCTTTCCAGGAAGGGCCGCAGCCTGGCGCAGACATCGGCAATGTCGGCGTCGTTGCTGCGTTCGATGTCGTCGAGCAGCGCGTAGATGCGGTCGGTGCCGGCCAGCAGGGCGTCGGTCAAGGCGGCGTCAGCGGTCAGCCGGCCCTGGCGCAGTTGACCGAGTACGGTTTCCATGCGATGGGCCAGTTCCTCCACCGTGCGGCGGGCGAAGAAACCCGCACCGCCTTTGACCGAGTGCATGGCGCGGAACAGGCGGTCGATGCGATAGCGCGCGGCATCGCCTTGTTGCTTCTCCAGGGCCAGCAAGTCGTCCGTAACGTTGGCCAGGTGTTCCTTCGCCTCGCTGACGAATTCAAAGAGCGTCAGGCGTTCGCCTTGCATGGTGCGGTCTCAAAAGTGGGCGGCGCGCCGTCCGCATTGAGGCGGAAGTCGCGGTCCAGGCCCAAGGCGCGAAGCATGGTCGCCACGTCGGGCCGGGCCTGAACGATTTCCAGCACCAGGCCGGCGCGTTGCTTGGCCATGTGCCCGATGGCGGCGAGCAGGGCCAAGCCGGCGGCATCGACTTCGGCGGTATTGGCCAGGTCGAAGCGAATGTGCGCGTCGCCCCGGTCGTAACGACGCAGCCACTCTTGCCGCAGTGCCTCGGCGGCGTGCGTATCCAGCGCACCGGCCGCGATGGCGAGCGGTTCGGCTACCACCGGCTTCGGCACAGCCCGTGTGGGGGCCAGTGGCTGGCCGGCTGCCAGCGTCTCGATTTGTACGACGAGTGCGGCCATGCCATCCGGGGCCGTGCCGCTCGCTTCCTGGGCGATGCGGCCGAGCAGGTCCGCGCCGCGCAGCAACAGGTCGATGGCGTCGCCGCCGAGCACGATGCGTCCCGCCTGTGCCGCCACCATGCAATCCTCCAGCACATGCGCCAGTTGCACGGCGGGCGTCAGGCCGATGATGCGGGCCGCGCCCTTGATCGAATGGGCGGCGCGCATCAGGGCTTCGAGCAGCTTGGGCTGGGCCGCGTCTTTTTCCAGTTTCAGCAGCCCCTCGCCCAGCACGGGCACATGCGTATCGACCTCCGCGCGGAACAGGTCCAGCATGGCGGGATCGATGGCTTCGCTGGCGGCGCTGGTCATGGCGTTGGCCCGGCGGGCACGGTGTCCTGGCTTCAGTCTGCATTCTGGGCGACTTTCTTGCAATCCGCAATCCGCTCCCTACAATCGGAATCTACCCAGTCCCCGGAGCGCGCGATGAGTTCACCGGCAAATCCGCTGCCGTCGGCCTCACCCACCCATCCGATCACGGTCCTGCTGGTGGACGACCAGGCCATCGTCGGCGAGGCTGTCCGCCGCATGCTGGCCGGCGAAAGCGACATCGCTTTTCACTTCTGTTCGGACCCGACGCAGGCCGTGGCGCGGGCCAATGAACTGGCCCCTACCGTTATCCTGCAAGACCTGGTGATGCCGGACCTGGACGGCTTGACCCTGGTCAAGTTCTTTCGAGCCAACGCCAAGACCCGCGAAGTGCCGCTGATCGTCCTTTCGAGCAAGGAAGAGCCGGTGGTGAAGGCCCAGGCGTTTGCCCTGGGGGCCAACGATTACCTGGTCAAGCTGCCGGACAAGGTCGAGCTGATCGCCCGCGTCCGCTATCACTCGAAAGGGTACATCAGCTTGCTGGAGCGCAATGAAGCGTATCGCAAGCTCCAGGAAAGCCAGAAGCACCTCGCGGACGAGGTAGCCCAGGCGGCCCGCTACGTCGCCTCATTGCTGCCGCCGCCTTTGAAGGGGGAAGTCCAGATCGATTGGAAGTTCATCCCCTCGACCCAGCTGGGCGGTGATTCGTTCGGCTACCACTGGCTCGACGCCGATCACCTGGCCATTTACCTGCTGGACGTCAGTGGGCATGGCGTCGGCGCGTCGCTGATGTCGGTGTCGGCGATGAACGTGCTGGCCGCCCAGGCGCTGCCGAACACGGACTTTCTCAATCCCGGTCAAGTGCTGCGGGCGCTCAATCAGTCGTTCCAGATGGAAAAGCACGACGGCAAGTTCTTCACCATCTGGTACGGCGTCTGCCGCAAGAGCACGCGCACGCTAACCTTTGCCGGCGCGGGACACCCACCGGCGCTGCTCTTCACGGGGCCGGATCGAATGTCGGCGCAGGTGAAGCAACTCGAATCCGAAGGTCCGATGGTCGGCGCCTGGCCGGACTTCGAGTTTGTGAATGGCACCTGCTCCCTGGAACCGTACGCCCGGCTGTTCATCTTCAGCGATGGGGCTTTCGAGGTGGGCCGCCCGGGCGGCAAGATGTGGAGCTATAACGACTTCTTCGCGTACATGTCCGCGCTGCCGCCGGACGAACCGGACCCG
>JAEUIF010001348.1 GCA_016795185.1 Planctomycetia bacterium
TTTACTCGTCGTACAAACAGTGGGCTCACGCCCACCGCTCGCCTGGGATTGGAGCAGCGCGGTGGCATCACGGATCGAAGACTACGCGCTGATCGGCGATTGCGAGACGGTGGCGCTGGTCGGCAAGAACGGCTCGATGGACTGGCTGTGCCTGCCGCGCTTCGATTCGGGGGCCTGCTTCGCCGCCCTGCTGGGCACCGCTGAGAACGGCCGCTGGCAGATCGCTCCCGCCGGCGGAGTTCGCGCGGTGCGGCGGCGCTATCGGCCGGGTACCCTCATCCTCGAAACCGAGTTCGAGACCGACACGGGCGTCGTCACGCTCATTGACTGCATGCCGTTGCGCAGCCAGGCGTCGGACGTGATACGGATCGCCGCGTGTCGGAAGGGCCAGGTCGCGCTGCGGATGGAACTGATCGCCCGCTTCGACTACGGCGCGGTGGTGCCCTGGGTGCGGCGCAGCGGCGATGGCATCTGGGCCATCGCCGGGCCGGATGCCCTGCACCTGCACACCGCCGTGCCGGTGCAGAATCAGGACTTCCGGACCACGGCCGAATTCACCCTGCTGGCCGGCGAGCGCGCCCACTTCACGCTCACCTGGCACCCATCGCACCTGCCGGAACCGCCGCCGCGCGATCCCGAACGCAGCCTGCAAGAAGCCGAGGACTGGTGGCGCGAGTGGTCCGACCGCTGCACGTACGAAGGGCCGTGGCGCGAGGCGGTGCTGCGTTCGCTCATCACCCTCAAGGCCTTGACCTACGCGCCCACCGGCGGGCTGGTGGCAGCGCCGACCACGTCGCTGCCCGAACAACTCGGCGGCGTGCGCAACTGGGATTACCGCTACTGCTGGATCCGCGACGCCACCTTCACGCTCTACGCCCTGATGGAGAACGGCTACCTCGACGAGGCCCGCGCCTGGCGCGACTGGCTGGTCCGCGCCGTGGCCGGCCAGCCCGCCAAGATGCAGATCATGTACGGCGTGGCGGGCGAACGCCGGCTGACCGAAATGGAGTTGCCCTGGTTGGCCGGCTACGCGAATTCCCGCCCAGTGCGCATCGGCAACGCGGCCAGCCACCAGCACCAGCTCGACGTTTACGGCGAGGTCATGGACGCCCTGCATGTGGCGCGGTCCAGGGGGCTGCGCCAGGACGACAACTCCTGGCGCGTGCAGAAGGAACTGCTCGACTTCCTCGAATCGGACTGGCGGCAGCCCGACGAAGGCATCTGGGAAGTGCGCGGCCCGCGCCGGCACTTCACCCATTCCAAGGTAATGGCCTGGGTGGCCGCCGACCGGGCGGTGCGGGCCGTCGAGCAGTTCGACATGGACGGGCCCGTGGACCGCTGGCTGCAACTGCGGCAGGACATCCATGAGCAAGTGTGCCGGGAGGGCTTTGACGCCCAGTTGAATTCGTTCACGCAGTACTACGGTTCCGGCACGGTCGATGCCAGCCTGCTGATGATCCCCCTGGTCGGCTTCTTGCCGGCCACCGACCCGCGGATGCTGGGCACCGTGGCGGCCATCGAGCGCCGACTGGTGCGGCACGGCTTCGTGGACCGCTACGTCAGCATGCCCGAGGTGGACGGCCTGCCGGCGGGCGAAGGCGTGTTCCTGATTTGCAGCTTCTGGCTGGCGGACAACCTGGCCCTGCAAGGCCGCCACGCCGAAGCCCGCCAGCTGTTCGAGCGGCTGCTCGGCCTGTGCAACGACGTGGGACTGCTGAGCGAGGAATACGAACCCGAAACCGACCGCCACCTGGGCAACTTCCCGCAGGCGTTCTCGCACATCGGCCTCATCAACACCGCGCGCAACCTGACCCGTCAGGGCGGCCCGGCGGAGGACCGCCCGAGCCACTGACGAGCTGCGATCACGGGCCATCGCCGTAGGTCAGGCTGGAAAGCCTGACCTACGAGTGGATCACTTCGCTTGCTGATGCTTCTTGATGAGTGCTTCGAGCTGATTCCAGACTTCTTCCGGGGTGGGCTCGTCGAGATCGCCGTCGGACCAGGCTTCGGCGGCTTCGCGCAGACAAGCGATGGCTTCCTGACGCAAGGTCTTCACCGGCGCGGCGGGCGGGCGGGGCGCGGCCGCTGGTGCGGCCGGCGCGGGGCGGCTTGCTTCAATGAGGGGTGAAACCGGGCGGCCGTCCAGGGCTTCGTTGCAAAGGAAATCGGCCCGACTGTTCTGTTCGCGGAAAACGTGCGTGATGGTCACTTGCTGAAACTGGCGGCTCAGTTGCTGAGCGCGCTCGAAGAGCGTGCGCAGGTCGGCGTTCTTGACCTTGTACTCACCGTTCATCTGCTTGACGAGCAGTTCGCTGTCGCTGCGGATGTGCAGCTTCTTCAGGCCCAGCTGGCCGGCGCGTTCCAGCGCCCGGACCAGGGCGGTGTACTCGGCGACGTTGTTGGTGGTGCGGCCGAGGCACTGGGCTTCCTCCACCGCCGGTTGGCCGTCGCGGGCGATGGAGTAGGCGAAGGACGCCGGGCCGGGATTGCCGCGGGCGCCGCCGTCGATGTTGATGCGGGCGATGTCTTGGGACATGGTTTGCCTTGCCGCGCGGCGTGGTGAACTTGTTAATCGATTCGACCGAGGTAGAAATTCTAGGGCGGTGAACAGGAGCCGTCAATTCACCATCCGCCTGGGGTATGCGCGATGCCGTCCGCCGCACGATTGCTGTTGCTCGAAACGTCCGGCCGCGCCGGCTTCGTTGGCGTGGCGGAAGGGCCCGTGCTGCGCGGCCAGCGCCGGCTGGACGAGGCCCGCCGGCATGCCCGCGACCTGGCCCCGGCGACCGCCGAGTTGCTGGCCGAGCAGGGCTGGCGGCCCCGCGACCTCGCTGCCGTCTTCGTCAGCCGGGGACCGGGCAGTTACACCGGGCTGCGCGTGGGGGTGGCCTCCGCGCAGGCGCTGGCCTATGCCGTCGGCTGCGCGGTGCTGGCCGTGGATACCTTCGACGTGCTGGCGATGCAGGCCCCTTCCGAGGCGACTTCGCTCGCCGTGCTGGCCGATGCGCAGCAGGACCGGCTTTACGTGCAGTCGTTCGGCGCGTTGGCCGACGGAAGACGGCAACCGCAAAGTCCGCTGGAGGTGTTGTCGGCGGAGGAGTTCATCGCGCGCGGTACGCGCACTGATTGGTTGACGGGGCCGGCGCTGCATACGTTCGCCGCGCGCTTCGGTACAGACTGCCGGTTCGTCGCGGCGCAGCACTGGGACCCAACGCTGGCAGGCTTGCTGGCGGCGGGGCTGCCGCGCTGGTTGGCGGGGGAACGCACGGACTGGCGGCAGCTGGAACCGCTCTACGCGCGATTGAGCGAGGCGGAGCGGAAGTGGGAAGAGCGGCAGGGCGGGTCGAAGGATCCATGACCCGCCCCGCGCCGCTCGGCCGATGAGGTTTCACGCGGTTACGGGTGCGGCGAGCTGCAACAGGTGTTGCAGCACGGCGGCGGGCAGCAGTGGTGGCGATGCCGACAACAGCCGGTTTGCAGCACGACGACGGCGAGAAGCAGGGCCGTACCCAGTACACGCAACAACATGGCTCAGGTCTCCTGGTTGCCGGATCGGCGGCACGCCCGTGCTGCTTCGCTGCGGCAGCGCGTGGCGCGACACGGCCGTCCTTGGTGCCGAAATTGATCTTGGCGTCGAGAGTAAAGCCAAGGCCGCGATGGGGAATAGGGCCTCGGCGGGTTCCGGCCGATCGCTGGGATAGGACCGCGACCGGCACCCCAAGTATGCGCGCGGGCCGTCCCGTGGCAACCGCACTTGAGGGGGAAGGGACCAAAAGGGGCATGCGGGCGCGCGCACTGTACCGGCCGCGCCGCGCAGGCACGAGATGCGGACTGTGCGGGCTACGTTTCCGTTTCGCGTCGCTTCGTAGAAGCGTTGAGTCGTCCAAGCGCTCCGTGGCAGTGGTCCGCCCAGCGGCCCCTACGAAATGCCGTAGGGGCCGCTGGGCGCACCGGCTAGTGCGGGCTCAAGCAACCTGTTGTGCAATGGGAAGGAACTGGGT
>JAEUIF010001354.1 GCA_016795185.1 Planctomycetia bacterium
ACAGGTCGCCGCCGGTGAACGATCGGCCCAGGCACACATTGAGTGTGACCTCGCTGGCATCGACATGAAAGTCGAGCTTTTCGTCCTTGCCCACCTGGTACTCGACGATGAAGCCATGATGCCCGTCCAGGGAGTCGCCGCCAACGTCGGCATATTCCCGCGCCGCGAACGGCGAAACGTATTCGGTCATTAACCGATGCAGCAGTGGGCCGAAGCCCACGGTATCGAGGATCGTTCCGTAGCGGTTCATGGTGTTCGGCCGTAGCAGCGGCAAATCACGGTAACGGCACCAGTTCTCGAAGCAGGCGACTTCGTCCAACAACTCTCGGCAGAACGCCGGTTGCAGCATATCGAAGACGAAGACGCCGGGATGCACCTCGGTACGGATTCGCATCAGCGACTCCGTCGTGCCGGCGCGCACCGCGAGGACCAGCGCGGGCGCCAGGTACTCGTCGCGCAGTTCGTAGAGATGCGGGTGCAGCGGTTCGTACTCCGCCTGCACCTGCGCGCACAGTTGCTGGTAGTTCATGCGGGCGGCCCTCGGCGGTCGGTGACGGGAGACATGGTTCCTCCCGATTAAGTTCCCGGAGAGCGCCAGGGAAATGAAGAAATCCGGCGATTGGCGGTAACCGGCAACTCTCACTCCGCGAAATCCCACAATACCAATCTCGCTGTCATTCCAGTCGATTCTCGGCAGTTTCCTCCGCCTCGGTTACGATGGCGGCCTGCTGGACTTGCATGCCCGCCGTCCCAACCCCCCGGGAGGTTCCCACCGATGTCCCCACGCCGTCGCTTGCTTGCGTTCGTGCTGCTGACCGCCGGCAGCATTCTGTTGGTTTCTCCAGCCGTCGGCGAACAGGCCGCCGGGCTGGCCGCGCAGCTCAAGGAACTCAACGCCGCCGTGGTGCCGGCCGACAGCGAGCAGGGCAAGGAACTGCCCAAGATGCTGTCCACCGATGCCCGCAACCGCATCCGCGCCGCCAACCAGCGCGAGACCAAAGCCTGGCAGGAACTGAAGAACAAGGCCGACTGGGAGAAGTTCAAGGAACCGCGCATCGCCGCGCTGCGGGCCTCGCTGGGCCAGGCCCTCGAAGCGCCCAAGGATTTGAAGGTGCGCGTGACCAAGACGCTCGAAGGCGACGGCTACAAGATCGAGAACCTGGTCTTCGAGAGCCGGCCGGGGTTGCTCGTCACGGCGAACCTCTATCTGCCGAAAGAGGCTGGCAAGTCGATGCCGGGCATCGTCATCTGCTCCAGCCATCACAATCCCAAGACGCAGGCCGAACTGCAAGACATGGGCATGACCTGGGCGCGGCATGGCTGCATGGTCATCGTGCCCGACAATCTGGGCCACGGTGAACGGCGGGCGCATCCATTCGTGGATGCCAACTCGTATGCGAGCAAATTCGCGGTCAGCCGGCAAGATTACTGGTTCCGCTACAACACCGCGATGCAGCTGCACCTGGCCGGCGAAAGCCTGATCGGCTGGATGGCCTGGGACCTGAGCCGTTGCGTTGATGTGTTGCTGAGCCGGCCCGGCGTCGATAAGGACCGCATCGTGCTGCTCGGCTCGGTGGCTGGCGGCGGCGATCCGGTCGCGGTCACGGCGGCGCTCGATCCGCGCATCGCCTGCGTGGTGCCTTACAACTTCGGCGGCCCGCAGCCCGAAACCGTGTTCCCGCTGCCCGACGACGCCGAACTGGCCTTCAACTACGCCGGCGGCGGCAGCTGGGAATCGACCCGCAACCTGCGTCTCTCGGCGCGCGACGGCTTCATGCCCTGGGTGATCGTCGGCAGCGTCGTGCCGCGCAAGATCATCCACGCCCACGAATTCGCCTGGGACCAGGAACGCGACCCGGTCTACAAGCGCTACGAGAAGCTCTATGCCTGGTACGGCGTGTCGGACGGCCTGTCGTCCGCCAAGGGGCGCGGCACGGTCAAGGGCAAGGCCCCCGAAAGCACGCACTGCAACAACATCGGCTTCGAGCACCGCAAGGAACTGCACCCCACGCTGAACCGCTGGTTCAAGCTCGGGGCGAAGACCGAATCGGAGTTCCAGGATCGCCGGCAATCCAGCGACCTGCTCTGCCTGACGCCCGAAACCCGGCAGCAGTTCGGCTACAAGCACCTGTACGAAGTCGCCGGCGCGCTCGGTGCCGAACGGGCCAGCGCCGCCCGGCAGCAGCTCGCCAAGCTGCCGCCCGAAGCCCGCATCCAAAAGCTACGCGCTGACTGGGCCAAGCTGCTCGGCGACGTGGACGTCAAGGAAGCCCCGAAGGCCGCTGCCCCGCAGATGCAGAAGCTGGGCGACGTGACCGTCGAAAAGTTGCTGCTGCAAGTGGAGCCGGACGTGGTGGTCCCCGCCGTGTTGCTGCTGCCGAACCGCAAGGGCAAGGTGCCCGTGGTGGTGGCCTTCGCCCAGGAAGGCAAGCAGGCTTTTCTGAAGCAGCGCGCGGAGGAGATCGCGGAACTGCTGGCCGCCGGCACCGCCGTCTGTCTGCCCGACCTGCGCGGCTGCGGTGAAACCAAGATCGGCGGCGATTCGCGCGGCCGGACCAGTGCCAGCTCTTCAGTGGCGGCCTCGGAACTGATGCTCGGCCGTACCCTGCTGGGTCTGAAGTTGAAAGACCTGCGCGCGGTACTCGCCTATCTGCGCACCCGACCCGAAGTGGACGCCAAGCAACTGGCCCTCTGGGGCGATTCGTTCGCCGCGCCCAACGGCGATGCCGTCAAGCTCGACGTGCCGTGGGACGCCGAGAAGCTGCCAGCCCAGTCCGAACCGCTGGGCGGCCTGCTCGCGCTGCTCGGCGCGCTGTCCGAACCCGACGTGAAAGCCACCTACGGCCAGGGCGGCCTGAGCGGCTATCAAGCGGTGCTGCAAAGTCACTTCTGCTACGTGCCCAGCGATGCCATCGTGCCTGGCGCGCTGACCACGGGCGACCTGTGCGACGTGGCGGCGGCCCTGGCCCCCCGCGCCGTGCGGCTGCAAGGCTTGGTCGATGGCACCAATCGCCCGGTGTCGGCCGCAGTGCTGGCCAAGGTCTACGAACCGACGCGGTCGGCGTACACGGCCGCGAAGGTCGGCGACCGCCTGAGCGTCGGCGAGGACAAGACGAAGCCCACCGCCTGGCTGCTGGGGCAGCTGAAGTGAAAGGCGGTTCCGCGATTCTTGTTCGTAGTTCCGCCTTCAGGCGGCGAGCGACTCAACCGCCTGAAGGCGGAACTACGAACTTCAAGCGGAGTGCCGTTCGGACGCTTCTACAGAGTGTTGCGAACCGGGACCGTGTCTGAATCCCATCGGCCCAGCGGCGTATTCTCTCCGGGCGGACGCTATACTGTCCCCCGGAGGAACACGCCATGCATCCCGTCGACGAAGCCCTGATCCAACGTGCGGCCGAGGCCATTGCCCAGGCGAACGCGCTGGTAGTCGCCGCCGGCGCGGGCATGGGTGTCGATTCCGGGCTGCCCGATTTTCGCGGTAATCAGGGTTTCTGGCAGGCGTATCCGCCGTATCAGAAGCTCGGCCTCGACTTCATTGCGCTGGCCAATCCGGCCTGGTTCCGGCGCGACCCCGCCGTGGCCTGGGGCTTCTACGGCCATCGCCGCAACCTGTACCGCGCCACACAGTCACACGCGGGCTTCCACATCCTGCAAGCGTGGGCGCAGCGCATGGAGTATGGTGCGGCGGTTTTCACTTCCAACGTCGATGGCCATTTCCAGCGGGCGGGCTTCGCCGCGGAGCGCGTCGTCGAGATTCACGGCGCGGTGGATTTCAACCAGTGTACGCAGCATTGCGGCGTCGGCATTTATCCCGCCGAAGCGGAGCCGGTGGCCATTGACGAAGCCACCATGCGCGCGATGGAACCGCTGCCGAAATGCCCGCAGTGCGGCGCGCTGGCCCGGCCCAACATCCTGATGTTCGGCGATTACGACTGGGCCGAGACGCGCACCGCCGAGCAGACCGCGCGCTTCGAGAACTGGCTGAGCGGCATGAAGAGCATGCGGCTGGTCGTCGTCGAATGCGGCGCGGGCACGGCGATTCCAACGGTGCGACTCTTCTCCGAACGGCTGGTGCGTTCGGCCGGCGGTACGCTGATTCGCCTCAACGTCCGCGAACCGGAGGTGCCCGACGGCCAGATCGGCCTGGCGCTGGGGGCGCTCGCCGGGGTGCAGGCCATCGACCAGCGGCTGCGCGGCGGTCAATCGTAGTAGGTGCTGAAGTAGTAAGCATACCGCCCGTAAGCGCACAGGCCCAGGATGAGGAAGAACCCGGCCAGGTTGCCGAGCAGCGCGCCGTAGAGTTGCCAGGAGCCGCGGCTGCCCAGGTCTTCCGTCATGAAGGCCAGGCGGGCCAGCAGCCAAAGGGAATACAGCTGGATCGGGATGCCGACCAGCAGCAGCCCGCCCCAGAGGGTGTAGCCCAGCGACAGCAGCATGACGCCGATGACGGCGGCCCGCCAGGCGCGCGTGACCACATCGTCGGAGCGCCAGTGCAGCGCGGGCACGTCGCGTTCGCCTGTGGACGTGCTGGCCGGTTGCGGCTCGGGCACGGCCGGCACGCGGGTGATCTCAGTTTCGGCCGGTGGGAGCTTGGCCGTGCGCGGCGCTGTCTGAATCTCCTCCGACTCGCAACCGTCGTCCGGTGCGGCGGTCGACCCGCGAATCGCTTCCCGATCCATGACGGCCGTACTGGCGTCCGCCGCCTCGTCGCCCTCCAGCGCTTCCTCGCTGGCCGCGAGTATTGCCTGCGCTTTCGGCAAATCCTCCTCGAAGACCTGCACGTACACTGAGTTGAAGGCCGCCCCCAGTCCGGGGAACGTACCGCCTCCGGCATCACCAGTCAGGAACACGCGGACGCCTTCCGTCTCCAGCCGGTTCTTGACCAGCTGCGCCGCCATCGGGTCGAAGAAGCGCGCCAGCGTGACGAGTTGTTCGGGCATGGACGAAGACTCCGGAATAGTGGTTCCAGGCATTCTATATGGTGCAAAAGCCACACTTCCGCGAAACGTCGCGAACCGAGCGAGTCGCTGCGATTCCCCTGGACCCCACGCGCCGCGCGGTTTAGGCTGCACGGGTACCTTGCTGCCCGCACTTTGCGAGGGCCGATGTCATGCCGCGTTGCTGCCTGCTGCTCACCGTCTGTTTCATCGGCTGCCTGGCATTGCTCTCTCCCGCGAACGACGGCACCGCAGCGGCGGACGGCGAACGCATCGAAAAACTCATCAAGCAACTCGGCGCGGACAAGTTCCAGGACCGGGAGGAAGCGAGCAAGGCGCTGGATGCCATCGGCGCGCCAGCGCTGGCGGCGTTGCGGGCTGCCGAGCAAGCAACCGATGCCGAGGTGCGCCGTCGGGCCGGCGAGCTGGTGACGGCTATCGAGGGACGGTCCCGGCAGTCACTGGCATTCGCCCAGACCGTGACGCAGGCCATCGAGGTGATCCAGGAACAGTTCGTCATGGAAGTCGTTCCCGGCGAGCTGACCGCCTCGGCCGTGCGTGCGCTGTACCAGCAGGTCAACCAGTCGCTGCCGGCGGACCTCGAAAGGCAGCTGATGAAAGCCGCCAAACTGTCGGCCAAGGAATGTTCCGGCGTGCTGTTCGACGCCCGCCTGCGTCTCGGCCAGCGGGTGGACCTCGACGAACAGCAGGACTGCCATCACTCCATTCGCGGCCTGGTGCAACGGCTCGATCCGAACGGCGACTATTTCGAGCCGGCCGCCTACATGGCCGTGTTGGTGAACAATCTGGCCGGCATCGGCGTGTTGCTGCGAGAAGAACCTACCAGTGGCCGCATCAAGGTCTTCACGCCGGTGAAGGACGGGCCAGCGTACAAGGCCGGGCTACGCGGCGGCGACACGATCTTGAAAATCGCGCTGGCCGAGGATGCCTCCGGCCGCCCGTTCGCGCAACCGTTGGTCGTCGACGGCCAGAACCTCACATTGCAGGAAGCGTCGAAAACGTTGTACGGTCAGCCCGGCAGCAAGGTCGAAGTGACGGTGCAACGCAGCGGCGCGCCGCAACCAGTGACGTTCGTCGTCGTGCGCGGACGGGTCACCCAGGAATCGGTCCACGGTTGCAAGCGCCATGACGATGACCGCTGGGACTACTGGCTCGATCCCGAGACGCGCCTCGCCTACATCCGGCTGAGCCTGTTCGCGCGGGATACGTTGCCAGACCTGCGCGCGGTCCTCGACCGGCTCGACCGCGACGGCGTGCGCGGCCTGGTGCTGGACCTGCGGTTCAACCCCGGCGGCCTGGCGCTCCAGGCGGTGGACATCAGCGACCTGTTCATTGACGACGGTCTGATCGTGGACGTCCGCCAGCGCAAACAGGGCAACCCCTACCGCAGCGACGACGACGGCGGCTTCCTGAAGTTCCCGCTGGCTTGCCTGGTCAACGGCGAGACGCGCGGCGGCGCGGAAGTGATGGCCGCCTGCCTGCAAGACCACAACCGCGCCGTGGTGATCGGCGAACGCACCGCCGGCAAGAGCAGCGTGCAAAACATCATTCCCTTCCGACCGACGAGCTGCCAGTTCAAGCTGACGACGGCAGTCTTTCACCGGCCCGACGGCCGTAAGCTGGACCGCCTGGCCATGCCCGGACGCGACGCCGACGAATGGGGCGTGACGCCGAACCCCGGCTATCGCCTGCTGTTGCCCGACCGGGAACAACAGGTGCTGAAGGAGCATCTGGAGCGGCAGGGAGTGATCGGGCCGAAGGGCGCGCCGCCGCAGGACACCGGCTACGCGGATCGCCAGCTGCAACGGGCGGTGGAGTATCTTCAGGCGGTGCTGGCGAAGCGTTGATGTAGTTCAAAGCGAGCCGCAACTATCAAAGCGAGCCGCAACTATCAAAGCGAGCCGCCGGG
>JAEUIF010000911.1 GCA_016795185.1 Planctomycetia bacterium
CGCCGATTTCCGCGTTGCGTAATTCGGTGACATTATGCTGCCGTTGCCCCTAGTTTTCTCAGGATTTCCGGGCTTGCGTGCGCGCCGTTGTCACCTCTTTTCCGGCCCTACCTCTCGTTCTTGCCAAGTTAAACCCGTACCCCTGCTCTTCTGCCAGCTGCTCCTGATCCTCAATTATCCCTTCTTTTCAAGCAATTCTTGATGTCTGTCCCTCCTCATCCTTGCCAAGCAGCTGCGCATCTGGCATATCGAAGACAACACGCCTGGACCGAAAATGAGGTGACATTCCGGAGGTCGCACCATGGACGATAGCCTGTGCTTGCCGTTCTTTCGGCAACCTACCCAGACCCTGCACCGACGCTACGAGGCGCTGCGCGCTTTCTTCGTGGACCACCGGCCCCTGCCCGAGATCGCCACTGCCTTCGGCTACCGCTACGGAACCCTCCGCAACTTGGTGACCGAGTTCCGCGCCCAGTGCCGCGCGGACCAGGTGCCCCCCTTTTCGCCGCACCCCGCCGGGGACGGCCAGTCCACGACGATTCCGGCCCAGCGGTCGCTGACCTGCCGGCGGTCGCTGACTGCCGGCAACTGGTCTGGCGTTCGGGACAACGCTGGCGCACGCGCGTCGCCGGAATCTTCCTCTTCCTGCCCTTGCTGGCCCAGCTCCGTTTCGCTGACCTGGTCACCCAAGCCGGTTACCCCGGTTCCCGCATGGTGCCCGCAGCCGCTGCCCTGCTGAGCCTGCTGGTCCTGAAGTTGCTCGACAAGGAACGCCGCAGCCACATCGGCGATTTCGACCACGACGCGGCGCTCGGCGCCTTTGCCGGACTGAACATCCTGCCCAAGAAGAGCTACGCCACGGATTACTCCTACCGCACGACCCGCACTCACCAGGACCGCCTGCTCGCTGGCTGGGTCGCCGGCCTGGCCCCGCTGCTGTTTCCGGCCGCCGACACCTTCTGCCTCGACTTTCACGCCATTCCCTACCGCGGCGATCCGGAAGTCTTGGAAAACCACTACCTCCCCTGCCGTGGCAAGGCCGCTCCCAGCGTGCTCACCTTCTTCGCCCACGAGCCGAAAAGCCGCGTCCTGTGCTATGCCAACGCCAATCTGCTCCGCAGCGACCAGTCCGGCGAACTGCTGCGCTTCATCGACTTCTGGCACCAGGTCACGGGCCACGACCCGCAGTGGCTCTACTTCGATTCCAAGCTGGTGCCGTATGCCGAACTGTCGCGCGTTAACGAACGCCACATCTCGTTCATCACCATTCGCCGCCGCGGCGCGGCGCTGCTGCGCCGGTTGCACCAACGACCGGCCGCGGACTGGCACCGCGCCGTGATTGACATTCCCAAGCGCCGCCACCAGCACATCCGTTACTTGGAAGACATCATCCGCTTGCCTGGCTATGAGGGCACGTTACGCCAGGTGGCCGTGACCGGACTGGGACGCGAGCAACCGACCTTGTGTCTGTCCAACAACCGCGCGATCACGGGCCGGGACCTCGTCACCCGCTACGCAGGCCGCAACAGTATTGAGGACGCCCTGGGTATCAGCGTCAACTTCTTCCATCTCGATTGCCTGGCCAGCGAGGTGCGTCTCAACGTAGACCTCGACGTGGCGTTGACAGTCCTGGCCAACGGCTGCTACCGCTGGCTGGCCCATCGGCTGCGCGGTTTCACCAAGGCCAAACCGAAGCAACTCTACCGGCGCTTCGTCGAAACGGGCGGGCTGGTGGAGGTTCGGGATGAGCACCTGTTGGTGCATTTCGACAAGCGTTCGCACAACCCGCTTCTGCGCGAAGCGGCGCTGGACCAGAACGCCCCGCCGATCCCGTGGCTGGGGAATCGCAGGCTCCTCTTCGTCTACCCCTGACGGCCGGGACCAACGCCGAAATTGTCACCTCATTTCGCAACGCGGAAATCGGCGTT
>JAEUIF010001405.1 GCA_016795185.1 Planctomycetia bacterium
GTTCTCCAGGCCTTTCTTCAACCAGCGCCGAAATTCGTAGGTCCTGCCCGTTTTTCGCAGTTGTATGGCAATGTTCATGCCGTCGCGAAAAAAGGCGAGGGAGAGATACTCGCCCAGCCGGCGGGCTTCCGCCTCCGTCACTGGCGCGACGTAGTAGAGCACGTTGCTGCCGTAAGCCAGTGGCGTCCCATAGTTCGGGGCGGTCACGTAGACCGTGCCTTCCGCCAGGATTTCGCCGCGCGACGTGGTGGCCCGGACGCGGTACGTTCCCGGATCGAGCAGGTTCACTTTCGTGGTCGTCCTGTCCCAGTTGGGATCGACGACGAATTCATCCAGGACGCGCCATGTCGTTCCGGACGCGTTGAAGGAAACCACCACCTTGGAATCGCCGAACGGCCTGCTACCGCGAATGACCATGTGAATCCAGCCGGTCGTGAACGAGTTCCCTTCGCCCTGGGTGGCGAAGGTGTGCGGATCGACGCGCGTTGCAAAGGCGATTGTCCCTGGAGATGAAGTAGCTATGAGCTGGACCGTCTGGGGAGCTATTCGCTTGTCGGCACTCTTGCTCGAAGCTAGAGCGATTACGATCCCGGCGACGATCGCCGTGGCCAGGCAGCTGCCAGCCACAAGGACCACGGGCTTGCGGAAGAAGCTGCCCCGTGGTCTGGGCCGCACCGTTTCGGTCATGGGCCGATAGTCGCTGACCACGATCGGCTCGGGCCAAACTAGCGGTTGCGGCACGGGGGGCAAGGCGGGCGGCGAGGCCTGCACTTGCGAACCCAGCAGCGGTCCCAGTTCGGCCACCGGGACCCACGATTCCATGCCCTCGACGCACGCCAGGTCGTCCGGCCGGAGCTTACCGCTGCTCGCCAGCTGGCGAAGTTGTTCGAGGGTCGTCGGGCCAAACTTTTTCTGCCGGCCCGCCACCTGCCTGACAATGAACCAGCGATCGCTCATGGTGATCTCCTGGGGATAGGGCCATGGTGCGGTTACTTGCCACGAATGCGTCTCATGGCTTCGTCGGCCGCTCGGGCAATGGCGACGTCGCCCTCCGCTTCGTAGCGCAGCTTGAACAGGGCAAATAAGGCCGCCTTGGCATCGGGGCCGATCAGGCCCAGGGCAACGGCGGCTTCCTCGCGGTTGAACGGGTTTGTGTCCTTGAGCGCAGGGATCAAGGCCGGTACGAGCCCCTTGGCGTTGGGGCCGACTTCGCCCAGTGCCTTGGCCGCGCGGGACCGGCTGGTGCCTTCCTTTTGCAGCAGGTCGGTGAAAAACGGAATGGCGGTCGCTGAGTCCGGGTCGATGCGGAGGAGCGTCACGCCGACGTTGAGCCGGATCTTGTCTCCTTCCAGCCGGGCTTTGCTTTTGGGAGCCGAAGTGTCGGGGGCCTTGAGGATTTTCGCCAGTGCGGGCACCGACTTCTTGTCGCCCGCATCGATCACCGCCAGCGCCTGGCCGGCAGTTTCACGAACGGAGTCGTCGCTGTCCTTCAGCGCCTCCACCAAGGCGGGGACGGCAGGCTGCGCCTTCTTGCCGACCAGAGAAAGGGCGTTGGCGGCACCCTGCCGGTTCGCCTTCGCCTTGTCCTTCAGGCCATCGGTGAGGACTTTCAGCGCAACGGCATCCTCGGGATTGAGCGCCAGAAGCGCGCTGGCTGCCGCAAGTTTGGCCTGACTATTGCTGTCCTTCAGGCCTGCGGTGAGGGCAGGTGCTGCCTCCTTGGCCTCGGCGCCAAACCCGCGCAGGCTCACGGCGGCCGCCGCCCGCAGCTCCGCATCCTTGTGCTTGAGGGCGGTGGTCAAGGCCGGCACGGCGGACTTGCTATCCTGCGCCAGCTGTCCCAGCGCCATGGCTGCGTGGCTCCGGATGCCGGGAATTTCGTCCTCATCAGCCAGCGTTTCCAGGAGCAGCGGCACGGCCGGCTTGGCGCCTGCACCGAAGTGCGCCAGCGACAACGCGGCGTAGGAGCGGGTGGAGGGATCCTTGTTCTTCAGCGCCTTGATGAGCAACAGGACCGCGTCCGGTCCCATTTTCAGAATGGCGTTGCCCGCATGCTCGGCTTGGATCGCCCCCACGTCGTCGATCATGAGTTGTAATAGGGCGGGAACGGCGGGGCTGGCCCCAGGCCCGATCTTGCCGAGCGCCAGTGCGGCCTGGCTGCGGACATTCGGGTCTTGAGCCCGCAAGAGGGGCATGAGAATAGAAACCAGAGTGCTCGCCCGCGGACCGATTTCGCCCGCAGATTCGGCGACCAGCTTGCGGTCGGCGTCGTTGCCCCGCGCCGCATTAGCGAACGCCTTGAGGGCAGCGGCATTGGTCGACTCGATGCGGATCAGTGCGATCGAAGCGGTCAGACCCAGCAAGCCATCGCGATCCTCCAGCTTCTCTTCCAAAGTGGCAATTGCCGCCTTGGCGCCTGGTCCGATCGTGCCAAGCGCGACCGCGGCCAGCCGGCGGACCTCCTTGGTCTTGTCATTGAGGGCCGCCGCCAGAGCGGACACGGCGGGCAGCGCTTCCACGCCAAATCGACCCAGGGCCGCAGCTGCCCGGACACGCACGTTGTCGTTGCTGTCCTTCAACACCGCCGCCAGCGGCGGCACCGCGTCCTTGGCCGGGGGCTCGATCCAGTAGAGCGCCGATGCCGCATTGCTGCGGACGTTATCGTCCTTGTCCTGGAGGGCCGCAATCACGGCCGGTGAAGCTTCGGTGGCCCAGGGGCCCATGCGCGCCAGGGCCAGGACGGCATTGCCACGGACAAAGACGCCCTCGTCCTTGGTCGCCTCGGCGAGGGCCGGCACGGCCCGCCTGGCCTCCGGACCGATTTCACCCAAGGTGGCCGCGGCGGCGGCCCGGACGAGCGCGTCCTTGTCCTTGAGCGCTTCGATCAGCGCCGGCACGACCGCGTCTCCGAAGCCGGCCAGTTCCTGCACCGTTGCCTGCCAGACTTTGGTGTCCTTGGTGCCGAGCCGAGCGATCAGCGCTGTTACCTGCTTCTGCTGGGCCGGTGTCAGCTTCGGCGGCGGCTTGTCATCATCAGGGACCGGCTTTTTGACAGGCCCTTGGCCCAACGCCGACAAGCCGATCAACAATGCCAAAGCACAAGCGATCAGGCGATTCATTGAAGACCTCCGTTATCAACAAGGACTGGATTGCCAGAAAGGGGCTTTCCTGGCGTACGAACCAGCTTCCCGGCAAGGGGGCAATCGTCGCTGGTCGGGGCAGCCATGCTACTTAAAGTCATAATGCTACTTAAAAGCATCATGCGTCAGGACATCATCGGCGTCAAGCGCCATGAACCTGAACGATGCTCAATTCCTGCGTGACGTCGGCGACCGCATCCGCGACCACCGGCAGGCCCGGAAGTGGACCCAGGCCGACCTGGCCCAGCGGTGCCGCTTGCACCGCACCTACATCGGCTCGGTCGAGCGCGGCGAGCGGAACGTCTCCATCCTCAACCTGCGGCGGATCGCCAAAGTCCTGCGCGTCGCCGTGACCGCGCTCTTCCCGGCGGATTCCTGAGCCAGGATGCGACAACGGTTCGCTACCGGGTCAGCGTGCAGGTGATCTTGCCGAGCGCAGCGTACCGGGCGAGGACGCCGTGGACGGCGCGCCGCAGGGCCGCTTGGAAGCGACCACTCCGGAGTGTCCGGCGGATAGCGCGAAAGGACTCCGCGCGCAGACCGGGCGGCATGAAGATCGTGAGGTGGATTTCGTCGATCAAGATGGGCTTGGCCATGGGCCTCCTCGGTGTCGCTGCCAGACCCCGCCCCACCTCGCCGGGGCCGGGGCAAGGTGAAAACCCCGGCGGTGGGGCAACAAAAAACCCGGGCGCGTCGGCCCGGGGTTCAATGGGCAGCAGCAACTTCGGTTGACTCTACCGAAGAGACTTTCCGATCTCTTTCAACCAGCCGGCGACCTCGCCGTTGGGGTCGCGCTGGGCCAAACGCTCGGCCGTCATGCGCCGCGACGCCTGGACGCTCAGTTCCATCGCCATGGCGGCCGCCAGATCGGTGCGAAGCTGCGGGTCAAGCTGGTCCCATGCAGGAAACTTCAACCGCTTGAGGAAAGGCTGGAGCACCACGACGGGCACGTCGGTGTCATCGTTCACCGCTACCGAGGTGTGGAACTCCTCGTAGATGGCGTCCGGGTGCAAATAGTTCGTCAGGGCGCGCTGGCGCATCACGACGGCGCTGCGGCCTGGATCCTGCCGGATCCGCCGGATGAGTTCGCGCCGCGCTTCCGGCATGGGGCCTGTGCCGCGGCTGAAGAGATAGAGCTGCGGCATGTCGAAATTCAGAAACAGCTCGACGAAGCCGTTCGGGGCGGACAGATCGAAGGGTACACACAGGACCGCGCCCGCCTTGGCATGTTTCTGGAGGTCCGGCAGGCTGCGGTCGGTGCGGTGCAGAATCGTGGCCAAGCGGAAGAGGAGCCGGAAGTCCTCCTGGCTCTCCAGGCCGACGATGGCACGACACTTGGTCGTGGCTGCTTTGAGAGAAGCGGGAGTCATGATTGGGTTCTCCGCCCGCAGTCACCAGCGACGGTCCCCTCAACACCGAGGGAACACGGTGCTGTCACCGAGTAACTGCGGATCATGGGAAAGGTAAAGAGAGGAGATCGCAAGCCGGTCGCACGATGCGAGAGCCAGCTTGCCGCGCTGACGGGGCGATCAACGAACGACGGCGGGTCCGCCTCCAGACATGATGCAAAGAAGCTGGCAGGATGGTGAAAACCGGGCAAGTCCCAACGGCGGAGGTGGAGCCTGATAGAGGGAGGGCCGAAGGCCCAATAGATACTAACGGATGCTCATATGATAATTACACAGAACCAGCCAGAATTCAGGTGCCCGGTGACGCCAACGTTCCGTACTCCGACCGGCTCGACCAGGGCTATGTGGCGGGCAATCAATAATGACACAAAACACCTGAAAATTAAGCTGTTTGGAGGCGTTGGCGCCCGGACCACCAAGGGGCATTAGGCCGTGCGCTCCTTGACCGTTTCTCCGAAGACCAGCTCGAAGAGGCGGACCTTTTCTGGCTCAAGGTCGAGTCTCTGGGCGTTCCGGCCCGCAGGCTTGATCAGGGCGGCCAAGGTCCGGGGAAAGCCGCGCTGCGCCAGCAGGCGTGACTTCTGTTTCGTGCAGAACGCCACATCACCGGATGCGGGAAACGTCATGTGATCGATCGACTGGCCGGCCTTGGCGTGCCGCCCCAGCTCCCAGAGGTAATCCCACGAAGCGCCGTGGCGGTCCCAATCGACGGCAATGGCCTGGCCCTGCCAGTAGGCGGCCCGCGGCCGCTCGACCAGCACCAGCGCGCCGGTCTGGGCGGCGTCCTGGATCGCTTGCTCCGCGTCATTGGGTAGCTGGCCCAGTTCGCGCAGCAGCCACTGCTGTGTTGCGTCATCCAGCAGGCCCAGGGCATGACCGACATCGACCCTGGCCCGCTCCCGCGACACGCCACGGAGCTTCGCCCACATACCCGCCGTGCCGTGCTTGGCGTACGCCGCCACGAAGTCGCCGCCCAGACGCTGCCGGTCTTCTTCCGTCAAGACGCGATCCCAAAGCCGCTCGGCGGCAGCCACGGACCGGACCCGCAGCGCGTTGGCCGTCAGCTCCAGTTCCCATGGCTTTGGCGGTTGGAGAGTCGCCGGTTGGTTGGCGGCAGGTTGAATCACCATTGCTTGTTCCTCCGCTCCGTGAGTGGTGGGCGCCTACTCCCATCATAACGGTTCTCGGCAATTCGGAGGCAAGCGGGGATCGAGAAATCCCAGGACAAAACAGGCTGTGCGGAAATCGCAGCGTGCGATCCGGATGCGATTGGCCCCTCGGACAATCACCGCGTGGGTATCGCGTTTGCTTCCGGAGCGGCCCGGTGGACGGTGCCGTCCCGGAATGGCAGTGGCCCCGCAGCTCTCAATGTCCGAAGAGTTCCTCACCGCACAGGAAGCGGCGCGCCGGCTCGGCAGCGCCGTCGCCAGCCTGTACGACTGGCTGGGCCAGTCGGACCGGGGACTCCTCGTCATTCGCGGCCAGCCGGTCACCATCGACTACTTGCAGGGCGGTGCACAAGGTCAAGGCCGCATCCGGATCGAGGCCGGCGAAGTCGAGCGGCTCAAGAACCTGATGCGCGTGCGGCCCCAGCCACTGCTGCCGCGACGCCCGCCGATTCGGCCCTCCACCTTCCCCGGCATTACCGTCCCGCTCGGCCGGCCGGACCGGTAGGCTGATGCCTCGTGACCTCGGTGCCGCAGGAATGGCCTTGGGCTGACCGGACCAGCCCCGAGGTCTCCTCCATTGCAAATCACCGCAAACGGGTGAATCACTTCGAGCCAGCACGCCCTGCCAGCGCCTTCTTGGTCCGCTTTCCCCCTCGTTTGGCTTCGTGTCGCCGACCATTCTTCTCCGCCTGACCTCGGGACTTGTGTCTGGCTTGCCTTGACCTTGGTGCCGGTGCCGGTGCCGTGCCGTTCGAGGTGCGCGGCATGCCGACCGCAGCCCACAGCGGCTCCTGGTAATGCTGGCCCCATTCCTTGCCGTAGTGGTCGAAGGCCACCTTGGGAGTGTCGCCGATCAACTCCGCCAGCGTCTCGATCGAGCAGCCGGCGCCGCCGTTCCAGTAGCCCGACAGCATCCGGTGGGCGAAGGTGTGTCGGCAGCTGTAGCAGGAGAACTTCTTCTTCACCGGGTCTTGGTCCCAGCCGAGCTTCTTCTTGAGCATGAGGAAGCGAACTACGCCCGTCATCCGTTTCCAGGGCTTGCCGCGCGAATTGCGGAAGAGCGGCACGCCCGAGCCGCGCGGCGCGGTTTTCATCAGCTTGCGCGTCAGCTCGCCAACCTCCGGACGCACCGGAATCTTGCGCGTCTTCTTGGTCTTCGTCGCGTAGACGCGCCACATCATGCCGCGACCATTCTCTTCGACATCCTCGGCCGTGAGTCGGGCCAGTTCGCAGAAGGGACGCAGCCCGGTGTGGATCAGGGCGAAGAGGAAGTTACGCAACGGCTCGTCGCAAGCGGTGTACAGCGTCTCCTCGTCCTCCTTGGACAGCGACTGCAGCCGGGGATTGGCCGGCGGCTTCTTCAAGCCGACCAGCGGATTGCGGATGCCGTGATTCTCTTCGCCATGATTGAAGGCCGCCAGGACGATGGCGATCGCCGAGCGGTGCGTGGCCGGCGACCGCCAGGTCGGATGGCTTTCGAGCCACTCCTTCACCTGGGCTTTCTTCAGCTCGGCAACCGGCAAGGCGCCGCAGTACTTGCACAGGTCGTTGAGAAAGCTGACGGCGCCGTCACGATGCCCTTTGCTGAGCTTGCCATGGGCCAGCCCGCGCTCGCAATACTGCAGATACTCGGAGCAGACGCGCGCGACGATCCAGTTGCCGTGGTCTGGCGCGGTGCCGGCTGGCCATCCGTCCCCCGACAGCTTGAGCCGGGCCAGGGCCAGCTCGGCGGCTTCCTGGTTCTCGGCGCCGCGGATGCGCTGGCCCTTCTCGTCGAAGAGACCGACGCGCTTCTTCGTGCCGGGCAGCGTGCAATACCAGCAATCCGTCTGCCGCCAGTGCCAGGCCGAGCCGTGCGATTGGCGGCGATTACGTTTCCGTGCCACGATCATCCTCCTCATTCCGTTGCCCTTGCGGGTGACCCTATGGCCCCAATTCGGTCTCCAGCTAACGCGATCGCCGCTGGGTCCCGACTGAGCCGTTCTTGCTGCCAGCATTTTCCGAGGGAGACACCGGTTCTTGTTCTTGTCCGACGCCAATGGCCCGCCACAGTGGCTCCTGATAGTGCTGGCCCCACTCCTTGCCGTAATGGTCGAACGCTACCTTGGGCGTGTCGCCGATCAGCTCCGCCAAGGTTTCGATCGAGCAACCGGCCCCACCGTTCCAGTAGCCTGATAGCATCCGATGCGCGAAGGTATGCCGGCAGGTGTAGCACGAGTACTTCAGACGCACCGGATCCTGGTCCCAGCCCAGCTTGCACTTGATCCGCCGGAAGTGATCGCCACCGGTCGGCTTCAGCCAGCGCTTTCCTTGGGGATTCTGAAACAGCGGCACCCCGGAGCAGCGCGGGCTGGACTTCAGGATTTTGCGCACGAGGTCGGCAACCTCCAGACGCACGGGGATCTTCCGCGTCTTCCGAGTCTTCGAGGAATACACCCGCCACATCATGCCGCGCTCAGTCTCGATCACATCGTCCGCCGTCAATCGCGCCAACTCACAGAAAGGCCGCAAGCCTGTGTGAATACCCGCGAACAAGAAGTTGCGGAATGGCTCCTTCGCCGCGCCGTAGATCGCCTGTTCGTCTTCGGGAGTGAAGGACTGCAGCCGAGGCCGGGGCGGCGGCTTCTTCAACCCGGCGAGCGGATTGCGCACGTCGTGGGTGTCCTGCGCCAGGTTGAACGCTGCCAACACGATGGCGATGACGTTGCGCACCGTGGCCGGCGAGCGCCAGGTCGCATGGCCGTCGATCCAGAAACGGACGTGTTCCTTGGTGAGCTGGGGCACCGGCAAAGCACCGCAGTAGCCGCTGAGATCGTTCAGGCACCAAACGGCGCCAGCCCGATGCTCGGCGCTGATCGTGCCTCTGGCGACGCCACGCGTGCAGTATTCCAGGTAGTCGGAACAGACGCGGGCCACCAGCCATTGCGGGTGATCGGTCGGTGCCGCGGTCGGATGCCACTTCCCGTTCACCTTGAGCCGCGCCAGGGCCAGCTCGGCGGTCTGTTTCTGGTCCTTGCCGTGAATGCGCTGGCCGCGCTCGTCGAAGAGCGGCACGCGCTTCTTCGTGCCGGGCGGCGTGTAGTACCAGGCATCGGTCTGCTGCCAGTACCAGGCCAAGCCCTTCGAGCGCCGGCGCCGCTTCTGGTGTTCTTTTCCTTGATTCATGGGACGACTACCCAAGAAGGTCGAGTACAATGCCGGGAGTCTTTGCCAGGCCGCCGTGAAAGCACTACTCGCCTAGCTGACCACCCCAGGGGCCCTTGTCATGAGCACGAATCAGCCGAATCAACTACACAGAATTACTACATTCATACTTACCAGCTTGCTCACGATATTGTCAATATTCAGCATAAATAAAGCTGAATGTGCGGAAAAGCCGAGTGTACCAAATATCGTCCTCATACTTGCCGACGACCAGGGCTACGGCGACCTCGGCTGCTACGGCGCCACCGCCTTCAAAACTCCGAATCTGGACCGGCTGGCCCACGAAGGCATGCGCTTCACCAGCTTCTATACCGGCTGCCCGGTGTGTTCCGGGTCACGGGCCGCGCTGCTCACCGGCCGGCACTATCAGCGGGTCGGTGTGCCGCCCGTCATGTTTCCTGGCAACAAGAACGGCATCAAGACCGAAGAAGTCACCGTCGCCGAGGTGCTGAAGGAGAAGGGCTACACCACCGCCATCGTCGGCAAATGGCACCTCGGACACCTGCCGGCGTTCTTGCCGACCAAGCATGGCTTCGACTCCTACTTCGGCATTCCCTACAGCAACGACATGGCGCTCGATCCCGAATCGGCGAAGTTCGCCGGCAACTGCGTGTTTCGCGACGGACTGACGGCGGAGACGGCCCGCACGGAGAAGCCAAAGGGCGGCAAGGTGCCCCTCATGCGCGGCGAGGAGGTCATCGAGTACCCCGCCGACCAGACGACGCTGACGAAACGCTACACCGAGGAGGCGGTGAAGTTCATTCGGACTCACAAGGACAAACCGTTCTTCCTGTATCTGCCGCACACCATGCCGCACCTGCCGATGGCCAGTTCGCCGGAGTTCAAGGGGCGGACGAAGACACTGTTCGGCGACGTGATCGAGGAACTCGACTGGTCGGTCGGCGAGGTGCTGAAGGCCGTCGCCGACGCGGGTCTCGACGAGCGCACGCTGGTCATCTTCACGACGGACAACGGCACGCGCTCCGGCTCCTCCGGCCCGCTGCGCGCCCAGAAAGCCAGTCTGTACGAGGGCGGCTACCGGGTGCCGTGCCTGATGCGCTGGCCCGGCAAGATACCGGCGAAGCGCGTCTGCGACGAGATCGCCGCCACCATCGACGTCTTGCCGACGCTGGCGAAGTTGGTCGGCGGTGCTGTGCCGACGGACCGGCCCATCGACGGCAAGGACATTCGTCCCCTGATGTTCGGCGAGGCCAACGCGAAGACGCCGCACGAGCACTACATCCTGGCGCACGGCCAGGGCGCGGTGCGCAGCGGCGCGTGGAAGTTCTATCCCTGGCCCGAAGGCGGCGACAAGAAGGGCGAAGCGCCCAAAGGCCCGAAAGTTCAGCTTTACGACCTGACCAAAGACCTGGGCGAAAAGCAGAACGTGGCCGACCAGCACCCGGAAGTCGTGGCCCGGCTGCAAAAAGCCTTCGAGACGTTCGTCGCCGACATCAAGAAGAAGCAGTGATTCACGGCTTGCTCAAGGGGCGGACGCGCAGGTTGCGGAACGCCTGCTCGCCGCCCTCGGCTTGCAGGCCGAGAAAGCCCTGCTTCAGCGGCTTGGCCGCGTCGGCGATGGTGACGAGTTCGCCGTTGAGATACACCTCGACCTTGTTGTCCTGGACTACCAGGCGATAGCTCTCCCACTCACCCAGTTTCTTGCGGACCTTGGCGACCTTTTCCTTGTCGAGTTTGTAGGGCACGTTCCAGAGGCGGGCCTGCTCGGCGTAGTCCTTCACCTGTAGTTCGTAGCGCTGCGTCGGCCAGCCGCTGCCGGCGGAGTCCTGGGTGGCGCGGAAGAAGATGCCGCCGTCGCCGCCCAGCTTGATGAGCTTGAACTCGCAACGCAGCTCGAAGTCCACGTACTCCTTGCCGGTAAAGCACAGCCAGCCGTTGCCACCCTTGTATTGGATCGCACCGTCCTGCACGCTGAACGGCCCATCGCCGGCGGCCTTGCCGAGGTATTTCCAGCCCGTCAAATCCTTGCCGTTGAACAGGGAGATGAAACCAGCGTCCTTCTCCTCGGCACTCAGCTCCTGTCCGATTGCAACGGGGGCAAACAGCGACAGCATGAACACGGCCAGCAGCGAACGGGTACGCATGATGCACCTCGAATGGTTGCGCGGAGCTTCAACACGCATAGCCATGAAACACCACGATTCTCAGACAATAGCCGCGTTCGATCCGAAGCGCGCGTGCCAGGTGCCATGCAGCCGACACAGATCGGCGGGTGACAGGTCGCAGCCCCGGTAGCCGGCGAAGTCGGCGAGCTGTCGGCCGGTTTCGTAGTCGGTCAGGTAGCGCTGAATACTGGCGCGTGGGCAGCCCGTCAGTTGCTGGATGGCGGCGGGGTCCAATCCCTGAACATGCAATGCTAGCACCAGCAGTAGCTTGCCCTTGGCCGTGCGGCGCGGTTCGCTCAGGTAACGGTAGGGCCGCAGGATGTAGTGCGGCATGTCATCCTCGGCGGCGGCTTTCTTCAGTGACAGGCCGACCCGTGCCGAACGATAAAGCGATGGCTTGGTGGCACTGTCTACGCTTATCAGGTGCAAGGGGCTCGTCGTACTCCAGACCTGGCGGGTGGCGATGGTTTCATCAAGGGCGGCGACACCAGGATTGCTCGTCGCGGCCAACAAGTGATCGACCAGCAGCGATGGACCGTCCACCAGCCGGCCGTCTGGTGTTTCCAGCCCACGCAGCAGGACTCCACCGTTGGCCTCGCCGGCGCCAAAGGTCAGGTCGAGCCCCTTGAAGCTGCCGCCGCGGTAAGTGCCGCGCGTCCGGTGAAAATACCAGCGACCGCATGCGCGCTGGAGCGGATCGCGGTGGGTGAACGGGTCGAGATGGCCGTCGCCATGATAGTAGAATTCGACCTCGACGAGCCGATGCGGTTGGCCGTTGACCATCAGCCGGCAGCCGTGCAGCAGGCGGGCGGCGATCCGGTTGAACCACGCCTCGCAGGCAACACCGTCAGCGGCCGGTTCCGGCCGCTGCAACAGTCTCGTCCAATCCGATTCGGTCATGTTCATGCCATACTCCGCTGGCGCAGCAAATGATCGCGAGCCCCATCGGCCCGGCCGTTGCCGCCGCTTACTTCACGCGGTCTCCAAAGCGCGACTTCAACTCCTGGACCTCGTCCGGAGTCATGTTATCTCCCAGTAGACTGAACTCGCGCACGCCCGCCAGGTGCGGCGATTCCAGCAGGCGCGTATACCCTTCGCGCCCAATCCCACAGCGGGCGACCAGCAGCTCCCGCAGGTTGCGCGCGGCGGGGCTTTCGGCGAGAATGAGCGCGCCGGCATCACCCAGGCGGTTGCCCGCCAATTTCAGGCCGGTCAACCGTGCCATGCGCGGCGAGTCCGCCAGGACCCGAACGCCGGCGGTCGAGATGCCGTCCGAGAGCATCCCGCACACATTCAACCAGGTCAACGATGGCAGCCCGGCCCCCCGCGCCAGGGCGATCAGCCCACGGTCGGTAATGCCGTTGCCCGGTACGTTCAGTGAACGCAGCGCGGCGAGCTGAGACGATTCGGCCAGCGCTGCCAGGCCCTCATCCTCGATGGAGTTGAACACCAGGTTGAGGTGCTCGAGCCGGCAAAAGTTGCTCGACCGAGCCAGGTGTCGCGCTCCCTCGGGGCCAATCTGGTTTGGCGTGTTCGAGCCTCCCTCCAGGTCCAGCGTGGTCAGATCGCGCAAGTGAGGAGAAGCCGCCAGCGCCGCGATTCCTGCCGGCCCCACGTCGTTGTTCGGCAATTCCAGGCTGCGCAGCGATGCCAGCTGCGAGGCGTTCGCGATGACCTGGCAGCCGTCGTCACCGAGCCCTTCCGAAGAGTCGCCGCCGAAACCCAGAACCTCAAGACGCAGACCGGGCACCTGCAACGTGGAGTCGAGCAGCCGACGTTTGTCCATGTCATCGCCGAAGCGCAGGTCGCGAACCGCTTGCACGACCACCGGCGTGAAGAGCGCGGCCAGTTCGGGCGGCGAGCACCATGACCAGGCGAAGTTCAGCCCACGGATGCGATTCGCGCACGGCAGCGCTGCCAGCCGGGCAAAGGTCTCCACTTGTGGTTCTTCGGAATCATCCTCTCGTGTCGGGAGCAGTTGCCATTCGGGCGCGAGGCTGAGCAAAGCGGCATTGTCCACCAGCCGTTGCAGGTCAGCCTTGAGGTGATAGGGAAATCCTCGGTGATAGTGGACCTCCGCGCCGATGGTCTGGAACGGAGCTTCCCAGTCTGCTCGATGCGCTTGCAGCAAGGCGTCGGCGCGGCGGGCCGCAACCGGGTCGTCGCCATCGCCGCATTGCAGACGGATGAACTCCGCGCGAGCCGGGTCGCCATGCTCTTCAAGCCAGTCGGCGTAGACGAGCCGCAGGTGCAGGTCGGCCGGCGACTGGGCCATCGCCTCGATCCAGGCTTGTTGGTCAGACATACACAACTCCATGAACTCTTGCCGAGTGGCTTTGAACGTCAGCGGCGTGACACCTTGCTGGAATATTGGTTGGCCGCACCCTACGATCTTCCGACAAATCACGGCACCGACATACAGCCGCTGACCATCCCGTGAACGGCTGCTCGAAAGAGTGATTGACTAGCTGACAGCTATCAGCCATCAGCCATTCAGGAAGCTGTTTCATCCGTCCGCTGAATTTCCGCCGGCCCGGCTCCTGAAATCAGTTGCCCGGCTGCCTGGGGCCAGTGTAACCTCGATGCTCCCGTCGGAATAGCCGTCGCCCAGCGGCAGGTCTGTTCCGCGGCCGGCCTTCTGGTCGGCGTGGTGTTCTCCCCTTCCTGCTTTCGGAGCCCAAGCCCATGTCGGAGTTCGACTGGTCCGAAAAGTTCCCGGAGATGCAGCCCATTCGCAGCGCCCCGTCCATGTTCACCATGAACGGCATCGGCACCAGCATCTACGGCAGCCGCGATTACGACGAAGAGACCGGCACCTACGTCAAGACGCATGCCATCTGCTTGTTGTTCGTGCCCGTCATTGCCATCGGTGCTTATCGCGTCGCGGATGCTCCCCAGGGGTGGTACTTCGTCGGCAAGGTGCCGTTGTCGCCGTTCGCCAAGTTCTGGAACCTGGCGCTCATCCTCTGCCTGACGCTCGGGACCGGCGGGCTGTTTCTGCACTCGCACTTCACCTCGCCCGCTTACATCGCCGGCCAGCAACTGGCCGAGGCCGACGACCACGCCGCCGCCGGCCGGGCCACGCGCGCCGCCGAGATCTACCGCGCCGTCTGGATCGGCGGCACCTCACATGCCTCCACCGCCAAGGAGAAGCTGGCCGGCCTGGTCAGCAACCCGCCCGCCGATTTGAAAGAAACCGCTGGCGTGTTTCGCGTCGCCATCGAAATGGACCAGGGCTCGAAGAACTCCAAGCTGACGCCGCTGCTTTTCGAGAAGGGTACGGCCCTGGTGCAGCAGCACAGCGCTGCGGACCCGCAGGGCTCGCTCGCGATCCTGGAAGCCATCGCCCCGGCAGCGCCCGACCCGGCAGCGCTCTGGCCGCAGCGCCGCCAGTTGCTCGAGGAACTGGTCAAGCAGCAGCCCGCCGACGCGGAACTCGCGTCCCGGTTGGCGGTGGTCTGCGAGCTGCAAGGCGAACTGCCCCGCTGCGAGCAGGTGCTGACGCCGCACGAGAAGAACCTCGGCGAGCAGGAAGGAGCGCGCATCCTCGGCCGCATCTACGTGAACCAGGGCAAGTACGAAGCTGCTTACGCTCTGCTGCAACCCTACACGGCCGCCCGGCTGCCCAAGCTGCATGCCGCCGAGCAAGCGTTCGAGAACACGTTGAAGTCGTTGCAAGATCGGGTCGTCAATGACCTCCGCGGCGGCAAGGCCAGCGGCTTCGACTACAACCGTTACAAATCCGCCAACCAGGCCACGCAGCAGGCGCTGGTGAGCGAGTACATCGACAACCGGCTCAAGGACCATCCGGCCATTCTGAAGGCGAACCAGGACCGCCTCAAGGAAGCCGGCGTGGTGCCCGTGGCGCTCGACCTCGGCATCGCCCGGCTGCACCGCGCTCAGGGCCTGGCCGATCCCGCAGCGCGCAAGGCCGAACTGGAAGAAGCCGAAAAGACCTTCCTGGCGATTCGCGGCCTGGCCGGTGAATCCGACAAGTACCGCATGTATCTCGGCCAGGTCTACTACTGGCTCGGCCGCCCCGCCGAAGGCAAGAAGCTCTTCGACGAACTGCTGGCCTCGCAACAACGCAGTCCCATGATCCTGGCGGCCGTCGCCGGCGTGTTCCGCGAAGTCGGCGAAGTCTCCAGCGCACGCGCGCTGCTCGAAGAGGCCTACGGCAAGGAGACGGACCAGACCAAGAAGTACGAACTGGCGCTGATCCGCTCGATCAACTGGACCGACCTCGACGACGAGATCGCCTGGCTCGGGCGCGCCAACCCCGATGAAAACGCGGTCAAGGCGTCGCTGTCCTACGCGCGCGGCAACAAGGCGCTCCAGGAAGGCAAGGATGCGGAAGCGGCCACGCAGCTGCGCGAAGCCATCGCCGTCTACGACAAGCTGCCCGAGAACGCGGCGACCTTGAACAACTGCGCGCTGGCTTACTTCTCCCTCTACCGCGCGACGCACGACCCGGAGCATTTCGCGAAGGGCGCAGAGAAGATCGACAAGGCGGTGGCCCTGCGTTCCAGCGACAGCATCCTGCTGTCGAACGCCGCCGCGGTGATCCTGGAATCGGCGACGGCCGACCTGATCGGCCGGGCGCTCGACCTGAAGGCCTTGCAGCACCGGGCCAGCTTTGATCTGTTGCAGTACCTCTGCACCGACCCAGCGGCCAAGGAGAAGCTCGCCGAGCGGATTCGCAAGCATCCCGGCGTCGCCAAGGCGCGCTCGTACTACGAGAAGCTGCTGATCCTGGCGCCGAAGCGCCCGGAATCGTATGCCGTGCTGTCGAACCTGTACGAGCAGACCAACGACCTCGAAGGGCTGCGCAGCCTGCGGGACCGGCTGGCCAAGGCCGAACTGGACCTGAGCGACCGCATGCGCGACGCGCAGGATTTCCAGGCAGGGAAGAAGGACGACAAGTACCGCGCCGACTTCCTGCCGCAGCTGGCTCGCCAGGAAGCAGTGGTGAAGGCAACGCGCCCGCAGCGCGGGCTAACCTTCGCCGTGGCGGCGGCCACGCTGGCGCACACGAAGTTGAACGCGGCCCTGGTCCTGCCCGACGTCGACGCCAACGAGGTGGTGGCCCTGGCGCAAGAGGCGCACCAGGCCGCTCCCTCGGAGGGCACCCATCTCCTGCGCGTGATGGCGCATTGCTTCCGCGCCCACCGCACGCTCGCCAAGGAGGAACCGGCCTATGCGGCGTTGGGCCAGCGCTGCGAACGCTCGGTGGGAATCAGCCAGCTGGTCGCCTACGTACTGT
>JAEUIF010001458.1 GCA_016795185.1 Planctomycetia bacterium
GTGACGACTCAACGCTTCTCCGAAGCGTCGCGAATCGGATGAATGTGAAACACCTGTCGATTTCCGCCCACAGTCCGGAATGGTCCTGTGAACCCAGAAACGAGCCACCCCATGACCCACTCTCTCCACCACCCCCAGGAAACGACTTCCAACGGCGTGCGCGATACGCTGGCCCGCTTCGAGCCGAAGTCGCTGCGCACCTACACGCCGAGCCAGGCCGTGCTCGCCAAGAGCGCCGGCGTCTTTCACTGGACGCCCGAAGGCCGCCGGCTGTACGACTACACCTCCGGCGTGCTGGTTTCCAACTTGGGCCACAACCCCACGTCGTGGATGAAGCGCTTCAACGCCTATATGGGATGGTCCCCTGCTCCGTCCGAAGCCGGCAACGGCCAGCATGCGGGCTACTTCTCTGCACTGCCCTTCACCGCGTACAACGCCGTCACGCCCATTGAGACGGAAGCCGTGAAAAAGCTGGTTGCCGTGCTGCAAGGCCGGCCGGGCGGCAAGCGGCTGGAACAGGTGCTCTGGGCCGCCTCCGGTTCCGAGGCCATCCAGAAGGCGCTCTGGGCGGCGCTGGCCCGCGACCGGGCGCGCGAGATGATCATTGCCACCCGCTTCGGCTTCCACGGCAAGAAGGGCCTGGCCGGCGCCTGCACCGGCAGCGAGACCGACAAGGAACGCGACCCGCGCGTCCGCTTCATCGGCTTCCCGATGGCCGAGTGCTCGAATGTCTCGATGCGCGGCCGGCCGTTCGACCCGGCCCCCTACCGCGCCGAGTTGGAAGCCCTCAAGCAACAGTTCGGTCGCAAGCTGGGCGTGCTCATCACGGAACCCTACCTGGGCGGCGGCGGTTCGTATCATCCGCCGAAGGAATACTTGCAGCTGCTGCAAACGTTCTGCCGGGAGAACGACATCGTCTTCATCCTGGACGAAGTGCAAGCCAACTTCGGCCGCACCGGCGACCTGTTCGCCTACGAGACCTACGGCCTGGAACCGGACATCGTCGTGCTCGGCAAGGGCCTGGGCAACGGCGTGCCGGTGGCCGCCGCCGTCGGCCGGGCCGACATCTTCGCCAGCCTCGACTACGGCGAAGGCTCCGATACCTGGAGCGCCAACCCGCTCTGCTGCGCCTCCGTGCTGGCCACCCTCGACGAGTTCGCGGCGCAGGACGTCATCGGCAATTGCCGCAAGGCGTCGGCGATTATTGAAGCCGGCCTGGTCCGCTTGCAGGAACTGCCCTTCGTGGCTAACGTCCGCGGCGAGAAGGGCGGCATGGTCTGGGGCATCGAGTTCAAGGACCACGCCGGGCAGAGCGCTCCCGACTGGGCCAATCAAGCGGTGCTGGCCTGCTATCGCGGCGGCCCGGACGGCGGCGACGGCATCCACCTGCTCGGGCCGCTGTCGAAGAAGGTGGTCCGCGTCGCCCCGCCGCTGACCATCACCGAGGCCGAGGCCAAGCACAGCATCGAACTGCTGCACGCCCTGCTGGCACCGCTGGCGGGCGAAAAAGGCCGCAGTCGGCAAGCCGCGCTGGCGGGGGCGTCGTGACCGTGCTTGTACGTCGGGCTTTCCAGCCCGACACGCAGCGCCGGCGACTTGCAAGTACGTCGGGCTTTCCAGCCCGACACGCAGCGCCGGTGATGAGCCGCACATCGATGGCACTGCGTGTCGGGCTGGAAAGCCCGACGTACAAAACCGAACCGTACTTGCCCCCGACGGCCTTCTGCTCCAGACTTGTGGTGGATCAATTCGCGTCCTTGCCAAAGAGGCCCCACCCATGTCGTACCGCGCACGTTTGGTCTCGCTGGCCAGCTTGCTCCCCCTGCTCTGCTGGGTCGGCCTGGCCGGCGCCGCCGCCGATGGCGACAGTATCGAAATTCACCAGCCCCTGCCCTCCACCGGCCTGGTCCTGCTGGGCGGCAGCCAGGGCAGCGGGTTTCTCGTGGATCGCGAGGACCGTCTGCTGCTCACGAATCACCATGTCGCGCAAAAGGGGCAGTCGGTCGAAACCATCTTCCCGATCTACGACATGGGCAAGGTGCTGATCCGCCGCGATCTATACCTGAACCCCAAGAAGACCAAGCGCATCGCCGGCAAGTGCGTCGCCTCCGATTCGCAGCGCGACCTGGCCCTGCTCCAGTTACAGACCGTGCCCCCGGACGTGCCCGAGGTCCGGCTGGCAAACAATCCGCCGAAAGTCGGCGATCGCGCTCACCTGCTGGGCAACCCCGGCAAGAGCGACGCCGTCTGGGTCTATGGCTTCGGCAAGGTGCAAAAGCTTGGCATCATGAAGGCGGATTTCGGCGGCGGCTTGAAGGTGCAGGCACAGACGCTGGTGCTGACCACCGACGACCGCCGCATCGGGCCGGGTGCCAGCGGTGGGCCGGTCATCAACGACGCCACCGAACTGATCGGCGTCATCCAGTCCGGGCCGCCCAACTCGGCCAGCGTCAACTGCATCGATTACCGCGAAGTCCGCGTGTTTCTGGGCGACTACCAGCGCGAACTGGCCTCCGCCGCGCTGCGCGGCAAGCAGTACACCGAAGCCGTCACGCGGGCCACCAAGGCGCTGAAGTTCAACTCCTACGACGCCCTGGCCCACAACGAGCGCGGCGCGGCCTATTCCTTCCAGCAGCGCTACGATGAGGCCATCGCCGATTACACCGCCGCCGTGAAGCTCGACCCCAAGTTGTCGCGCACCTGGCGCAGCCGGGCCACCGCCTATTTCTTCAAGGGCAACTACGACCAGGCCGTGGCCGATTGCACCGCTGCCCTGAAAATTGATCCGCAGTACGCGCAGGCGTACCTGTCGCGCAGCCGGGCCTACGCCAAGCTCGGCAAAACCGCCGAGGCGCAGGCCGACCGCGACCGGGCGCTGAAGCTCGATCCCACACTGAAATGAATGGAGTCGCTGGCCGATGTACGATACCTGGCTCGATGGGCTGGTCGTCCGTTTTTCGCAACTCTGGCCCGACGGGTCGTTCTTCTCGGCCCCGTTCCTCGTCTACGGACTGCTGGCCGTCCTCTTGGTCGCCGCCATCTGCGGCGCGGTCGGGTCGCTGGTGGTCGGCAACCGCATGGCCTTCTTCAGCGACGCCCTGGCCCATACCGCGTTCACGGGCGTCGCCCTCGGCCTGCTCACCGGCCTATTCCTCGACGCCCCCCGCGACGGCGACTTCTACCAGCTGGGCATTCCGTTCATCATGGTCGGCTTTGGCATGACGGTCGGCCTGCTGATCGCCGTCGTCCGCGAGCGCACCGGCCTGGCCAGCGATACGGTCATCGGCGTTTTCTTCGCTGGCGTGGTCGCCTTCGGCACGATGGTCATGAAGGCGCTGAGCAGCAGCGGCGGCTATTTCCGGGTCGATAACTTCCTCTGGGGCGACCCGATCGCCGCCACCGGCCTCGACCTGATGGTGCTGAGCGTGCTGGCCGCCATCACCTTCGGCCTGCTCCTGGTGATGTACAACTCCCTGGTCTTTTCCAGCTTCAACCCTAGCCTGGCACGGTCGCGGAACATCTCCCTGCGCCTGTGCAGCTTCGCCTTCATCGTCTTGCTGGCCCTGATCGTCAACCTGTCGCAGAAGGTCGTGGGCGTGCTGCTCATCAACGGCATGTTGATCGTGCCCGCCGCCACGGCCGGCAACCTCTGCCGGAACATGCGGCAGCTTTTCTGGACCACCATCGGCCTGAGCGTGCTGGCCGCCGGGCTGGGCATCTGGCTCAGCACCAAGCCGCTTTACTTTCGCGGCCGGGAACTGTCCTTCGGCATCAGCGGCTTCATCGTACTGATGAGCGTGCTGTTCTTCATCGCCTCGATGACCGTCGTCCCCTGGGCCCGCAAACGACTCCAGTCCCCCCGAACGCCTGCCGAGGCAAAAGCATAGGCCCCCAGCGCCCGCAACCGTAGGGTCCGCTGTGCGGACCGCAGCGCCCTATGCTAGACCCATTGGCAAACTGCTCTAGCGTCGCGAACCGAAAAAATACCAACAAACCAGGCTTCAGCGTTTACAATACCCTCCACCCCGAACCTCCGGGCACGCCCGGCCGTACCTGTAGTGGAAGCTCAGCATGCCGGCGGCAGTCGGCGGTCCCTCTTCACTCGCGGACCACTGTGGAAGACCTCATCCGTAATTTCATCGTTTACTTCACCAGCATCCTCTACGAGGCGATGCCCTTCGTCGTCCTCGGCGCGACCATCGCCGGCATCCTGGAGGAATTGACGCCCCGGCAGTCGTTCGCCTTCATGATGGGCGTCAGCGCGTTCCTGCTGACCGTGATCTTCGTGCCGCGCTCGGTCGTTGGGGCCGCCTTCGGTCCAGGCGCTGTTATCGACCCTTCATTCCTCTGGATCAAGATCGGCGCGGCGGCACTGCTCGCCCTGGCAGTCACCGCTTCGTTGCTGCAACTGGGCAGTTCCATCGACAGCGCCCTGGCTGGCATCGGCCGCTGGCCCATCCTGGCCATCGCCGCCAGCGGCTTGCTCGGCCTCATCATGCCGATGTGCGAATGCGGCATCGTGCCGGTGATCCGCCGACTGCTCCGCAAGGGCATGCCGCTCAGCTGCTGCACCTGCTACTTGCTCGCGGGGCCGATCGTCAATATCGTCGTGCTGCTCAGCACCTACATGGCCTTTGCCGGCATGGAAGAGGCGGTCGATAGTTCCGGCGCGCCAGCCCGTCAGATCGGCGGCCTGGGCATGGTGCTGCTGCGCGGCGGCCTGGGCTGGCTGGTCGCCTTCGTGACCAGCCTGGTCGTGCTGCGGCAATACCGCCGTTACGGCGACGAACTGCTCACCCCGCTGGCTCGGCCGCCGCAACAACTGGCCGCAACCGACGACGCCCCCCCTGCCCCGCGTTCGTTGCTGCAACGGCTGGGCAACATCAGCGAGACCGCGCTGCACGATTTCGTGGACATCATGGTCTTCCTGATCCTGGGCGCGCTGCTGTCGGCCGGGGCCCGGATCATGATTCCGAACAGCACCTTTGAAGCACTCTCGAGCAACGCCCCGGCCCTGGCCATTCTCGGCATGATGGCCCTGGCCATCGTTCTCTGCCTGTGCAGCGAGGCCGATGCCTTCCTGGCGGCCAGTCTGACGGCGCTCCGCCCCGCCCCGAAGCTCGCATTCCTGGTGCTCGGCCCCATGATGGACTTCAAGCTGTATATGATGTATTTACGGGTGTTCCGCCCGCGTCTGATCTGGACGATCATTCCGTGCGTGGTCGTG
>JAEUIF010000002.1 GCA_016795185.1 Planctomycetia bacterium
ACTGAGCCGAGCAGGAAGCAAAGGGCCAGGCCCCAGCGCAGTGCGGGAGCGGTCGCGACATCATTTTCGAAGTGCCCCGCGACCAGCACAGGCACCGTAACGGCCAGCAAGACCAGGCCGTAGGCGGACCACGCCGGCCAGCGTTCCCAGAGCGCCAGGACCAATGCGACCGTCAGCAGGCCGAGCCACCACCAAGCGCCGGCACCCCAGGCCAAAACATGCTCGACCGGCAGCGGCGGCAAGGTGTTCAGCAAGCGAACGGGCGTCAGTTCCCGTGCGATGACCGGCGACAAACCCACGGTCGCCAGCAGCAGTTGCCCGATCACCAGTCCGCCCAGCACGGCTTGATCGACGGTCGGCCAGCCGGGGTTCAGCATCTCTTGTGCCAGCGTCTTGGACCGCAGGACCAAACGGACGACGACCCAGCCCAGGCTCAGCACCGCCAGGCCGAGGCCAAATGCTTGCAGGCTGCGGGGGTCCCAAAGTCCTTGCGGATAGTAGTCGGTGACCCAGGGCTGGCCTTCCAGCCAGGCGGTGACGCCGTACAGCACCGCTACGCTCAACGCTGCCTGAAAGGCCGCGAACAGTTTCGCCCAGCGCTGCATCAGGGCGACCACCAGCCAGCAGGCCGCCAGCCAGGTCACGGAGAGCGTGTAGCGCAGCATCGCGCCGCGTTCCGGCAGCGCGAGGAAGCCCACGCTGACGATGGACGTGAGAATGGCCGATTGCGCCAACGGTTCGGCGAAGATGGCGACCAGCGCATCAGCGCTCACCGGCGGTTCGCTGGTGCTGTCCTCCGGACGTTGACGCGACCGGCTCGCTTGAATCGAAAAGACAGCCAGGCCGCAGAGCGTGGCATGCGACAGCAACGCCATCGGCAGCAGCGAGCGCGACAGCACGCCCGCTTCCGTTTCCCAGGCCAGCACGTGGATCAGGCCCGCGAGCGCCAGGCCCGAACCCACCCAGGTCAACGGCACCGCACGATAGGCCCAGGCGAGCAGGAACGCGCTGGCCGCCAGTGCCGCGACGGTGCAGGCGTGCAGGAATGCAGGTTCGAGGTTCCAGGAAGCCGCCGTGCGCCAGCCGAGTCCGTATGCAAGCAGCGCCAGCGCGCCAACGAAGCCCGCGAAGTTCCCCAGCGGCCCCGCCAGGAAAGCCCGCAACGGCAGGAAGCCCGCGGGTTCTGCATCGGCGAAGCCCTGCGGCTCCTCGTCGGGCCGGTCGCCGAAAGCGCGCAGGCCCGCCAGCAGCATGCTTTCGACCGCCAGCACCAGCGCCCACACGGGCAGACGGCCGCCGAAGTCGTCCGCCAGCCACCAGAGCGACGCGCCGAGCAGCAACGTCAGGCCGATGTAGCTCACCGGCGGCCGACGCCAGTGGAAATTCAAGACCAGGCAGCCGCAGCCGTAGAGCGTGTAGATGATGACGGCGCGCAGCGGCGATTCCAGGCCGTGCAGCGTGACCATCACCAAACTGAAAGCAGCCGCCACGGCGCTGCCCAGTGCGTAGTACGCCGCGTGCTGACGCAGTCCGACCTGGATCGTGCCCAGGGCCGCCAGCCCCGCGACGACCACGAAACCCGCCAGGGCGGTCCCGCTGCGGACCTCGAAGAGCAACCGGAACAGTTCGAGTGAGTTCAAGTTCGCTTCGAGGTCGCCGAGGATGGCGTGAACGACAAGCAGATACGCAAGCGCCAGGCAGGGCAGCGCTGCGGCGTGGGCGTAGGGCACGTCGCGGCGGAAAGCGAGCGCGGTGAGAGCGGCGAAGTTCACCAGGCAGACCAGGACGAGCGCTCCGGGATCCGGCCAGGCGAAGCCCACCGCTGACAGCATCACGAACATGCCAGTCAGCGCGACACCCGTACCCGTGGCCTGCATGCCAGGCGACAGCCCTGCTGCGCGCTGCACGCGCACGCCGCCGAGCAACAACGGCACGCCGGCCAAGCCGATCAGCAGCGACAGCCGCTGCAAGCCGGCGAAGAGGTCGTTGCCCCGATATGCGACGAAGCCCAGCGACACCGCCAGGGCGAAGCTGGTGATGCCGAGAAAAGCCAGCAATGTGCGGGCCTGGAAGTCATCAAAGTTCTCGGAGCGCGCCGACTGCCGCAGTGCCCGGCCGACGCTCACCGCATGGCATAGCGCCGGCAGCGCGCTCAGCAGCACGAACACGCCTAGCCCGGCGCGTTCCGCCGGCCCGACCAGCGGCGCGACCAGCAACTGGCACGCGGAGGTGCCCAGCACGCCGAGCACGAAGGGCCAGCGCCAGTCGGCGAACAGCACGCGGCCGGCCGCCGACATCAACGCCACGAACAGTGCCGCGTACACACCGCCGACGCCCAGTTCCAGGAGGTTGAACAGCGCGCCGGAGGTTTCTCGGTGCAGCCCGGCCATGATGAGGAAGTTCAACGGCACCAGCAACGTGCCGATGATAAGCAACCCGCGACTGGTTGATTCCAGCTTCCAGTGGTGAAAGGTGTAGAGGCCCGCGCCGTAGAGGGCGGCGGTGATGGTGCCGAAGATGATGAACGGGAAGTACGGAATCTGCTCGATCTTGCTCCACAGGCTGATGACCAGCGCGATCGAGCAGCCCACAATCAGCAGACCGCCGAGCAGCTCGCCCCAGAGGATGTTCTTCTCTTCCATGAAGGCGGAGAGCATCTCGGTGAAGGGGCGGCGCGGCGGCGGTGGAGGCGGCGGTTCCGGCGCGGGCGACGGTGGCGTCCACTCGGCCACCACGCGCGCCGGCGCGGCGGGCGGCGGTTCGAGCAGCCCCACGGCGGCAGGCGACGCAGCCAGCAGCACGGGTGCTTCCACCGTCCGTCGGGCGCTGGGCATCGCGACCGGGGCCGGCTCGACCGGCACCACTTCCAGCACCGGCAGCGCTTCCAGCACCTCGGCGGGCTGACGCAGGCTTTCCAGCAATGCCTCGGCGGCGCGGCGATTCTCGGCGGAGAGCGTACCGGCCGACAGGCTGCGCTGCACGAACCATTCGGCCTGGTTCGGCTGATTGTCCTGCATGGCCAGGCGGGCGGCCCGCAGTGCGGTTGGGCCGAACTCCGGCGCTTGCGGATACCGTTGCAGGAATCGGCGCAGGGTCCGCAGCGCCTCGGGCAGCCAGCCTTCCTCTTCGAGCAGGCGGGCCATTTGCAACTGGGCGGGGGCGGACAGCGCCGACAGCTGCACCGCGTCGGCATGCTGGTACCAGAGCAGCGCCTGGGCGTGTTCGTCGGCGGACAGGCTGCCGCCTTCCCGCCAGCGCAACATCAAGGCTTGCAGTTGCTGCCAGGGTTTCAAATCCGGCGTAGTAGCCACCGTGGCAGTCGGCTGTTCGACGCGCACCGGTTCGACGGCGGGTTCGCGGACTTCCGGCCGGGCCTCGGGCGCTGGTGCGTGGCCCAGCAGGAGGCGCTTGCGGGCATAGGCCAGCGCCTGCACCTTCTCCAGCAGGCCGGCGTCGGCCGTGCCGGCGCGTTCAAAGCGTTCGAGTTGTCGTTGCAGGGCCGCCAGGTCGGTGAGTTCCGCCGTGGCGGGCGAATGACGGAGTAGCCCGCAGTTCAGACAGTGCTCGCTCCAGCCGGGCGAAAATCGCTCACACGCCGGGCATTCAAAGGGCGTTTCGCGCTCGCGCGGCCGGTCGCCGCCCAGCAACGCGCGGAAGATGACGGCGACGAAGACCCAGATGCCGTGCCCGAGCAGGGCGATGAAGCCGAGCACGATCAGGAAGATGAGCAGACCCGCGCAGAGTTCCACGGCCGGCACACCGCCTTTCGGGGAGGTCGAGGGGCGGCAGGTGGGCAGCCGCCGTTGACCGAGCCATCAGGCAGAGCGTAGCGAAGGGAATGGATATAACGCGCCGGGAAACGCCGCTCGCGGTTTCGCGGAGCAGAAAGTTTCAGCGCCGGCCGCCCGCCAGCGCCTGCACCACTTCGGCCGGTGCCTGGAAACGCTGTTGGGGCCGCTTGGCCATCATCTTGGCGACGACGGCCATTGTTTCCGGCGGCGCGTCCTTACGCAGCAGGTTGAGCGGCACCGGTTCCTCGGTCTGGTGCCGGCGCACCTTGTCGGCGGGCGTGCCGCCGGAGAACGGCACGCGCCCGGTCAGCAGGTAGTAGTAGATGCAGCCCAGGCTATAGATGTCCGAACGGATATCGGGCTTGCCGCCTTGCAGGAAGCGTTCGGGGGAAGCGAAGTCGGTGGCGACCTTGCTGCCGCCGAGCGTGGTGGCTTCGGTGCCCGCCTGCCCCGAACCGTGCAGGAAGCTCAGGCCGAAGTTGTTGATCTTGACCGTGGCCCCGCCGCCGCCCGCCGTCGCCAGCAGCGAGCGCCAGGAACTGGAGCCGGTCGGCGGTCCGGCTTGCCCGGCGAGCTGGCGCGTGACGAGCAGGTTTGAGGGCTTCAGGCCGAGGTGCGGGGTGCTGCGCTCGAAGGCGTGTTGCAGCCCCTGCGCCGCCTGACTGATGAAGTCGGCGGCCACAGGCAACGGCAGCGCGCCCGACTGCTGCACCAGCGTATCCAGATCGACCCCTTCCACGAACTCCATCGCCAGAAAGTGCGTCTGCCCCATCGGGCCGGCGTCGTAGGCATGAACGATGTGCGGGTCGGACAGGCTGCTGAGCACCTGCGATTGCTGATAGAAACGTTCGACCGCCTCGGGCCGGGCCAG
>JAEUIF010000016.1 GCA_016795185.1 Planctomycetia bacterium
GAGCCCTGCAAGCGTCCCATGCCCACGCAAAGCCGTGGGCATGGCACCCAACCCATCTGATAGAGCAAAATGCATCTGGCACCTGCATGAGGCGCCGACGACATATCCGACCAAAGCGCTTCCCGCTCCGGTCACTTCTACGGTTTGTGTAAGCCGGCGTCGGTTCGCGCGAGATGATGCGCCAGGTCTTGCCGCCGTCTTCCTTGAGGATGAACGAAAAGTCCTCGCGCCAGTAGTAGGTCCGCCAATCGCGCTTGAACCATCAGTCGTTGACCTGGCCGACCAGTTCGACCGCTTCCCAGTCGCGGCGCGGCGGGTCGGCGGCCGGCACGGCCGACGACGATCGCAACAGCACGAGGCACGCGGCCAGCGGTACGCAGCGCATCAGGTACCTCCGATTCGATCACGCGGCAGGCCAGTGGGGGATTGAAGATCGTAGCATTCGCCCCGAATTCTGTCACCGACGTAATGAGCCCCGACAATTGGCCAGTTCCTTGACAGCGGCAATAACCTTTGCTGGAATCATGCTTTCCAAAATTCCAGCAGCAGGGAGATTCTGGCTCATGACCGCGCCGACCTACGAAAAACTGACGCCCCCCACGACCGGCACCCGCGTCAGTGTGGATGCCCAGGGCAACTGGAAGATTCCCGACGATCCCATCGCCTGCCTGATGCGCGGCGACGGCATCGGTCAGGACGTTGGCGCGACGCCCGGCATCACCACCTGCGCCGTCAAGGTGCTCGACGCCGCCGTCGAGAAAGCCTATGGCGGCAAGCGCAAGATTCACTGGTTCGACATCCACGCGGGCGACGTGGCGCGGGCCATGTACTACCCGCAGGTCAAGGACGAGCAGGTCAACACGCTGAGCGAGGAAGAGCAACGGCAGCTTTACCTGCCCGACGACAGCCTGAAAGCCTTCGAGTATTTCAAGCTCGGCCTGAAGGGCCCGCTGACCACGCCCATCGGCGGCGGCTTCCGGTCCATCAACGTCTACCTGCGCATGCGCTTCGACCTCTACGCCTGCGTGCGGCCCGTCCGCTATTTCAAGGGCGTGGAAGCGCCCAACAAGCGGGCCGACAAGGTCAACATGATCATCTTCCGCGAGAACACGGAGGATGTGTATTGCGGCATCGAGTTCAAGAGCAACAGCGAGCGCGCCAAGAAGCTGATCGCGCTGCTCAAGGAATGGGGCTACACCAACGTGCTGCCGACGGCGGGCATCGGCATCAAGCCCATCAGCCCCGAGGGCAGCAAGCGGCTGATCCGCATGGCCATCAAGTACGCCGTCGCCAAGAAGTTGCCCAGCGTCACGCTGATGCACAAGGGCAACATCATGAAGTTCACCGAAGGCGCTTTCAAGGATTGGGGCTACGAGCTGGCCCGCGATGAGTTCCGCGCGCAGACCGTGAGCGAGGACGAGGTCTGGAAGGGCGCGGACAAGAAGGGCAAGGTGGTCGTCAACGACCGCATCGCCGACAGCATGTTCCAGCAAATCCAGCTGCGGCCTGACGAGTACAGCGTCATCGCCACGCCGAACCTCAACGGCGACTACATCTCGGACGCGGCGGCGGCCATGACCGGGGGCATCGGCCTGGCGGCGGGCGCGAACATCGGCGACCACGCCGCCATGTTCGAGGCGACGCACGGCACCGCGCCGAAGTACACCGGCAAGAACATGGCCAACCCCGGCGCCGTGCTGCTCTCCGGCGTGATGATGCTGGAGCACATGGGCTGGGACGAGGCGGCTCAGCTGGTCAACCAGGGCGTCGATGCCACCTTCGCCGAGGCCGAGGAAACCGCCAAGAAGCCAGGCGGCAAGCTGCACGTCACCTACGACATCGCCCGGCAGTTCGCCGGCTACGGCGCGGAAGCCGGAGCCACCAGCATGGCCTTCGCCGACCGCATCATCGAGCATCTCCGCAAGCTGAAATAGTCCACGCTGGGGTGGTCCAGCACGGTCCATCCCGTTCGCGCCTTCCGAGCGGAGTCGCGGTCCCGCGTGGCCGCGACTCCGTTCACGCAATGCCGTCCACCCCGTCTTCTTTTTTCGGTGATTTGGGAATCTTGCCCTTCCGGGGCGGGAATGGCTGGCCGCCGTTGCGCGCTTCGAGCTCGCGCACCGCCTGTTCGAGCGATTGCTCGATGATGGAGGTGATGGTGAGTCCCTGGCCCAGATGCCAGACCGCGTTCTTTAACCGCTCCATAAGTTCCGATTCGACCCGGATGCCGACGGGGATCTTTGGCATGACTTCCTCTCAGATAGGGGTGAGATAGGGAAGTCTGGTGAAGACTTGGTCTAGCATGACATGAAAAGGGGCCAGAAGCAAATACCTCCTGGCTTGTCTTGCGTGTCGGCGCGGTCTCCGGGCGAGCGCGCTCACCCGCTGGCCAGCAGTTCCAGCCGGTTGAGCTGCTCCCGGTGCCCGAGGGTAATGAGGATGTCGCCCGCTTCCATGCGTGCGTCCGAAGGTGGGTTGAACACCATCGCGCCCTGGGCCTTTTTGATGGCCACAATGATGATGCCTAGCTCCTGGCGCAGCTGGCTTTCTTGCAAGGTCTTGCCGGCCAGCTTGCTGCGCGGGCCGATCAGCGATTCCTCCATCTGTAGTTCCATGTGCTCCGAGCGCGTGGCCAACTCGATGAAATCCATCACCGTGGGCCGCAGCACCGCATGGGCGACCCGCGCGCCGCCGATGGCATAAGGCGAAACCACTCGGTTGGCTCCGGCGCGCTGCAACTTGGCTTCGGCCTGGTCGTCCTCGGCGCGGGCGACGATGAACAGCCTGTCGTTGAGCAAGCGCGCACTCATGGTGATGTAGAGGTTGTCCGCGTCCGAACCCACCACGGTCACCAGGGCGCGGGCGCGCTCGACGCCGGCCAGCTTCAGCACCTTGTCGGAAGTCGAATCGCCGGCCAGAAACAGGCCGTACTTCATGGCGAAGTCCGCCAGCGGTTCTGGCGCTTCCTCGACCACCACGAACGGCAGCTTCTGCGTCTCGAACTCCCGGCAGACCAGCCGGCCCATGCGCCCGTAGCCGCAGACGATGACGTGGTTGCGCATCTGGGCCAGACTTTGCTCCATGCGATACCTCCCGAGCAGCGACCGCACCTCGCCGCCGACGATGGCGCGGATCAGTTCGCCGGCCGCGTAGAACAGGGTGAAGATGCCGCCGAGCATCAGAAAAATAGTGAAGACCCGGCCGGGCACGGACAGCGGCCCGTGCAACTCGCCGAAGCCGACCGTGGTCATGGTCATCACGGTCATGTAGAGGCCGTCGAACCAGCTGTAGTCTTCCTCGATCCAGACGTAGCCGACCGTGCCGACCAGAATCAGCAGGGTTGGCACCAGCACCAGGAACAGGAAGCGGCGCGGCAGCGACATGGGACGGCCCGCTCTCGACATACGTCGCCCGATAGGGCTCGCGACAACGACGCGGGGCCGCTCAGAGAATCAGATTGATGAGTGGACCGATCACGGGCATTTCATGCACCGGAGTCTGCATGCCGGCGAAGCCGGCCACGCCCATGTAGACGCCGAACGCGGAGGGCACGAGCGACAGGGCAAACAACCACCAGCGCTTGACCAGTGCGGTCACGCCCATCATGGCCAGTCCGACCGCCAGCGCCGCCTCGCAGATATCGAACTTGTCGTCGATTTCGTTCAGGTTGTCGTAGGCTTCCTTCTGCGCCTTGGCCTCGACTTCCTGCTCTTTCATCTTGGCGTCCTGCCGCTGGGCTTTCTTCTCGTAGTCGGCGATCAGCTTGTCGCGGGCCGCCTTGTCCTCCGGTGAGGCGGGCGTGCCCAGCGCCCGCATGCCGTCGGCGGCGGTGACGTAAGATTCCATGCGGATGTTGCGCGCCTGGTACCAGAGCCACTGATTGTTGCGCTCGATGATGGACTGCTGCATCTTCTGGACGATGTTGCCGTCCTTGACGTTGCAGATGCCGAGGAAGGTGGCCAGCAGCACGACGCTGACGCCCACGGCGCGCTCGAGCCACACACCGTCCTGCCCGTCGCCCTTGGGTTCGACGCTTGGAGTGTCCACGGCCATATTCGGTCCTCGGTTGCGCTGCCCGGACGATTCCGGGCCGGCGGCGGGCCGGCGGGGCAGACTGTCCCTGGAAGAAAAGCGCGGTCCTGTGGAATCGCGCTGTCCAGTGTATTTGACGGGAAACGCACGTCAATCGGTCGCGCGGCGCAGCTACTGGACTTGTCCCACCTCGGCCGTTACCATCTACCTTTTCCACCACCCAGGCTTTCGCACCTTGCAGGACGGCCCATGAGCACCAGCGTCGCCGATTTCATCGATACTCTGCGCAACAGCCGGCTGCTGGAGCCGGGCCGCCTCGACGAACTGCTCGGCACTCCCGAAGCCAAGGAAGTGGACGCGCCGACCCTCGCGCAATGCCTGGTGCAACTCGGCTGGCTGACGACCTATCAGGTTGACCAGCTCTTCCAGGGCCGGGGCCAGGGGCTGCATCTGGCCGGCTTCCGCGTGCAGGACCAGTTGCCCAACAGCCCGGACGGCAGTGCGCTCCGCGCCCGTCATCCCGACAAGGACGGCCGCTTCGTCCTCAAGGTGCTGCCGCGCGACCGGCTCGCTTCCCCGCTCAAGGCCCAGCGGCTGCGCGAAGAGGTCAAGCTGGCGGCGCAACTCGCGCATCCGAACATCGCCCGCGCGGTGGGCGTCGAGGCCATCGGCGATGAGCACATTTACATTCGCGAGTACGTCGAAGGCGTCAGCCTGGCGCAGCTGGTCGAGGAAAGCGGGCCGGTGACGGCCGAGCGCGCCGGCGACTACCTGCTGCAAGCAGCGCAGGGCTTGCAGGAAGCGCACGCCCGCGGTCTGGCGCACGGCCGGTTGCGGCCCTCGGCCCTGCTCGTCGTGCATACGCCCTCCCTGGTCGGCACCGCCAATCACGACACGGCCCCCGCTGGCGCACCGCCTGCCGGCGCGGTCCTCAAGATCGCCGATTTCGGCCTGGCCGTGCTGGCAGACGAGCCAAGCCCGCGCCAGGACCTGCGCGACCTGGGCGCGATCGCCGTACTGCTGCTCTTCGGCCGCGAGCCGTCCGACAACGCCGCAGCCACCATCACGCCGCAATGGCAGGACATCCTGCGCAACCTGCTGACGGAAGAACCTGGCGCGGGCTACCAGTCCGCCGCCGACCTGATTGCAGCCCTGAACGGCCCGGCGGACAGTCCGGCCCGCGCGCCGGCTGCGCCGCCCGTCGAGGAACCGCTGCTGGCCGCGCCGGTGGAAGCCGTTCAGGAAGCAGCGCCGGTCGAGGAAGCGCCGCCAGCGCCGACGATGCCCGATACGTTTCCGACAGCCCAGGCCGATACCATCGACGAACCGCTCGCCACGGGCGACATGCCGCCCCTCGCGGAACCCGCCGCGTTGACCACCGCTCCGCCGTCGCCATTCTCGGCCCCGGCACCGGCGTATCACGAGGAACCGCCGGCTTACGCGCCGTCCGGCGTCGCCGAACCGGAGTTGCAGCGTCCCGCCGCGCCGCCGCGCAAGCGGAAATACGACGCCAAATTCTGGCTGCTGTTCTCCATCGGCCTGCTGCTGCACCTGGTCTTCTGCGGCGGCATTACCTTGCTGATTATCAAGCAGTTCGAGGACGACGCCCCACCCACCAACAAGGTCAAGTTCAAGACCGTGCGCCCGGCAACGCGGGCGCAGTGAAGTTGAACCCTAGTCACGATTCGGTACGCGACGCTGCGCGGAAGCGTGCAGCTGTAACGCTTCCGCGCAGCGTCGCGTACCACCAAGTCCGAAAATCGACCTGACTCCGAAACGTCTGATTTCGCCCCATTTCTCATCGATTTTTAACCGCGCAAGTTCCGCGACCGGGTCCGTTCCCCACGCAGAAGAGGCGGGTCGAACGGTCAGACCCGAACAACACAAAGGAGCGGAACATGTTGCGGAAAGCGATCTTCACCCTGGCACTGGTCGCGGGCCTGACGGGCACGCTGGTCTTCACTCCGAGGGCCGAAGCACAGAACTTCGGTATCGGCTTTAACAACGGCAACACGGCCATCGGCATCCGCATCGGCAACCCCGGCTACTTCCCTGCCGGGCCTTACGGGCCGCCGGTCGTGTATCCGAGCCGCAGCTTTTATCCGCCGGTGATCCACGACCGGCACTACCACGTGTACTATCGCACTTGCCACACGGACCCTTGGCGGTTGTACGGCACCTACGAGAGCCATCACCGCGCGCATCGGATCGAGGACTACCTCGAAGCTCGCGGCTTCAATGCCCGCGTCGCTCATCATTAACGCCAACCCGTCACGGACGACCTAAATTACCAGGCCCGCGGGAGTATCCCGCGGGCCTGTTTGGTTGCGCAGACCGTTGCGACAGCTATAATACCGGCTAGTTTTGCGAAAACTTGGTCCGCACAGCGGACCCTACGGAATTCCGTAAGGTCCGTTGTGCGGACCGAGCGGCTTGCCTCTTCCAAGGAGTGCGAAGCCCTCGGCATGCGAGGTGAAGGAGTCCAGCCGGTGCTCCGCGAAGAACAGATCGACCTGCGCCGTCAGCGCGCCGTCGAGGGCAATTTCCGCATTCAGAACATCGGCCGCAATCGCGTCTTCAGCGATTACCAGGTCACCAACCCCGCGACCGGCGGCCAGTATCGCGTGGCCGTGCGCGGCTTCGAGGTCGGCGACAATTCCTGCACCTGCCCCGATTTCCGCGCCAATAC
>JAEUIF010000025.1 GCA_016795185.1 Planctomycetia bacterium
GGCGTCCCGTGACCGCGATGGAGTCGATATCAGCGGTCCAGCAAGCATGGCGACTCGCGACGGCATGTTCCAAACGGGCATCCCGGCTGTGGGCCAGGCCGCCGGGGCTGGCGCACCGACGGTCATCCAGTTTGTGGCTGGGGACCGGGGCGGCGGCCCGCGCTCTCAGCTCCAGATCCCGCGCGAGGAAAAGAGTATCCGGGATGCCGTCGGCCTCGGCCGTTGCCGCGACTCGTTCGCCTTTGCCCCGTCGGTGTGGGCCGCCAGCATCGACAACCTGATCTTGTGCCACCGCAACCGGCCGGCCATCGTGCATTTCGTCGGTCACGGGGAGGAGCGGCGCATGGTCCTCGTTCGGGATCGGGATCCGCTGGTGGAGTTGATGCTATTGGACACCCACCAGGCGGAGACGTTGTTCGGCAGCTTTCCCCTCAAGGTCCGGCTTACGGTGTTCAACACCTGCCAGTCCATCGAATTGGCACGGCACCTGGCGGACAAGGGCGTTGTGGAGCTTGCCATCGGCGTGGAAGGCTTCATCCCGGACGATCACGCCGTCCGGTTTGCCGCGACCTTCTACCGCCAGCTGGCCGAGGGGCTGTCGGTGCAGGCCGCTTTCGATTTGGCTGGGCTGCAGGTTGGCGACTTGAGCGCCGCTGCACGTCCCCAGTTGTTCCATGCCGCCGGAGTGGCGCCGGAGACAGTGGTTTTCGCGGGCGGCGCCGGTGGTGAGCCTGCCGGTAGCGGACCCAAGACGAACGGAGGACTTTGTGAGCACTGAATCATTGCGCGACCTGCATTACCGGCTGCGGCAGGACAAGCAGCGCGTCACCCGAGGGTTCAGCCCCGACCTGGCCGAGGTCGCCGCGCTGCTGCACCGGCCATACGTCGAAGAACACGAAGTCGAGGAGGGCCTCCGGCACTGGTGCGCAAACCGGCAGCCTTGCCAGTTCGGCCGGGTGGCGGCCAGCGACGGGCAGATCTTCTTCTGCGTCCTGCGCGAGCGGGATCTGGGCGATGGCCGCGACGGCGACAGGGCGATTGCGGAGAAGATCGCCGCCGCCAAGCGGCAGTGGAAGCAGCGGGCGGTGAGCGACGTGACCAACCCGCCCCACAGCTTCGTCCTGGTGTTCGGCTCGCCGCACGTGATGGAAGCGGCTGCGGACGACAACCTGCGCAGGTTCGCGAACCGGTTGCTGGAGCTGACCGGCTGGAAGCCGGAGCGGCGGGCGCGGCGGGGCGAGAACACGATCACCAGCGATTACCTTTACCTCAAGCACCCGAAGACCGGGGCCTACCACGGATTCCGGTTCAATCTCGATTTCTTCGCGGCGGCCGGCGACGGCACCTGGTGGCACGACCACCGCTTTCCCGGCGGTGTCGCGTTCACCGCCAACGCGACCGGCCACATGAAGGCATATCTGGACTGGTACCGCGAGCCAGGGCGGGACCACGGCGGTTGGGCGGTCACGCAGGCCATGATGACGATTGCCCGGGCCCATGCCACCAAGCCTGTCCAAGACCAGGAGAAAGCCGAGAAAGGAGCGTTCAAGACCGCGGCGATGGCGCGGGCGGAAGGGCGCGTCACCTGGTTGCTCGATCTAGACACCGACGGAAAACCGGTCGTGGCCCGCCTGGCCTGGCCGCTCGGCGCGGTTCCGAAACAACTCGCGGGAAAGGACTGGACGAAATACGAGGGATTGCTGCACACCGACAACGCGGTGCGCGAGGAGTTCTTTGACGGCCGGGACGAGCCCCTCACGAACTATAGGCCGCCGCTGATGGACTTCACGTACTTGTACGACACCACCCAGCCCGAGTTCACGGACTTCACGGCCGGCCGCATCTTTACGGAAGAAGAGGTTTACACCGACATCGACAGCCCGGAGCACTGGACACACCGGGAAGGCGCCGGTGCGCCGGTCGAGCGCACGGCGGAACAGACGGCCGAAGTGGCGGAATTGCTCACTGCCTGCCTCCGGCGGGGGGTGATCGAGGACTGACTTCGATTCGGTGGGGCAAGATGGCCGTGACGAGACTTCGGTTCCGTGGGCATGCACGTGAGTTACCCCCAGTAGGCCCGAGAATGACGGATGGCGCTGCACGGATTATTCATTGGCATCGACCGCTTTGCTTCCAAGCGCATCGACTGGTTGACCTGCGCCCGCCGCGACGCGGTCGCGCTGCACGCCCTGTTCACTGACACCTTCGGCGCGGGGGGCGTGCTACTCGACGACGACAAGGCAACGCGGGCGGCGATCCAGGGGTGGTTTGAACGGATGAAGTCGGCTAATCCCGATGATGTGGTCGTCATCACGTTCTCGGGCCACGGCTCGACGACCCACGAGCTGATGACATTCGATGCTGATCCCAAGAATCTACCGGAAACGGCAATCCCGCTCGCGCTGCTCGCCGACTGGTTTGCCCACATCCCAGCTGGCCACCTGCTCTGCGTGCTGGATTGTTGCTTCTCGGGCGAAATGGGCGCCAAGGTATTCGTCGCCGACGCGACGCCGCGCACGGGGGAATCCGGGGAGGCCCTCCTCGAACAGATCTCCGGGCGCGGTCGGCTCGTCTTGACGGCCGCGACCGCCACCCAGCGTGCCTGGGAAGCCGGCCGCTACCGCCACGGCCTCCTGACCTATCACCTGCTCCACGCCCTGCGCGGGGCGGAAGAAGTGGTGGACGCTGGAAAAGTGCAGGTCTACCGACTGCTGGAGTATGTATCGAAGCGGGTTGCCGACGACGCCCGGACCGGCTTCGGCAAAGACCAGCACCCGACCGTCCGGGGACAGATAGACGGCGAACTGGCCTGGCCGATCTTTACGCCGGGTGCGGCCTATGCGGCCGCGTTCCCGGCCCAATGCGTGCAGCCGGTCTCCACCGAGATCCGCAGCCTGGAGGCGCACGGCTTCCCGCCAGAACTGCTCGCTGCGTGGGCGGGATCGATCTCGTCGCTCAATTCACTGCAACTGGACGCGATCAACCAATACGGGCTGCTGCGCGGCGACAACCTGGTGGTTTCGGCTCCGACGTCTTCCGGCAAAACGATGGTGGGCGAGTTGGCAGGCTTGCGGAGCGTGTTGGAGCGCAAGCGGGCCTGCTTCCTGTTCCCGCTCAAGGCCCTGGTCAATGACAAGCACCGGCAATTCACCCGGACCTACCAGGGTTACGGCATTCGGGTCATCCGAGCGACCGGGGAGATCGCCGACGACATTCCGGCCCTGATGCGTGGCCACTACGACATCTGCCTGCTGACCTACGAGAAATTTGCGTCGCTGGCGGTGGCGGCACCCCACTTGCTCGCGCAGCTCGGCACCATCGTGGTCGACGAGGTGCAAATGATCGCGGACCGGTCGCGGGGCGCCAACCTGGAGTTCTTGCTGACGCTGCTGGTCATGCGGCGGAAAAGCGGTATCGAGCCGCAGCTCATCGCGCTGTCCGCGGTCATCGGCGACACCAACGGGCTGGAGCGGTGGCTGGGGGCCAGGCTGCTGCGCAGGACGGAGCGGCCCGTTCCGCTGGATGAGGGGATTCTGCTCGCCGACGGCCGCTTCCGCCACATCGACGCCACGGGCCAGGAGCAGGTGACGGACTCGATTGTCCGGCGGGAATTCCGCAAGAATTCGAGCCAGGACTGGATCGTGCCGCTGGTGCGCAGGCTGGTCGGCGAAGGGAAGCAGGTGATCGTCTTCCGGGAGACGAAAGGGGCGGCCCGCGGTTGTGCCGAATACCTGGCCGAAGCCCTGGGCTTGCCGGCGGCACAGGCCGCGCTGGATGCGTTGCCGCGCACGGAAGCCTCGGCCGCGTCGCGGGCCCTGCGGGAATGTCTGGGCCGCGGCGTGGCGTTCCACACCGCCGACTTGGACCGGGACGAGCGCCTGACGATCGAAGAGCAGTTCCGCGAACGGGACAGCGGCGTGCGCGTCATCGCCGCCACGACGACCCTCGCGATGGGCGTCAATACGCCCGCGGAAGCGGTCGTCATCGCCGGCCTGATGCACCCGGGCGACAAGCCCTACTCCGTGGCGGAGTACAAGAACATCGTCGGGCGGGCCGGCCGCTTGGGCTATTCCCCGAAGGGCACGTCCTACCTGCTGGCGCTGGACGCGCGCGCGGAGTACACCGGGTGGCAACGCTACGTCCTGGGGACGGCGGAGGACCTGAGCTCGCGCTTCGTCGTGGAGGGCGTCGATCCGCGCACGCTCATCCTCCGCGTACTCGCGGCCGCCCGTAGCACGAACGTCAAGGGGATCCCGGCGGCCGACGTGATCGACTTTCTGGAGGGGAGTTTCGGGGCTTTCCAGAAGCGCCGCCTCGCAGACAACTGGTCCTGGGACCGGGGCGAGCTGACCGCCACCTTGGCCCAACTGGAGGAGCATCGGCTGATCGAAAGCGGCGAGGGTGGTCACTACCACCTCACACCGCTGGGTCGGTTCGCCGGCGAGGCGGGGGTCCAGGTCGAGTCCATGGTTCGGCTGGTCGCGGCCCTGACGCCGTTGTCGGCCGCGCAGACCACCGACCCGGTCCTGATCGCGGCCGCGCAGCTGACCGCCGAACTGGATGACGTGCTATTCCCGCTGAACAAGATGAGCAAGGAGAAGGAGCCGCAGACCTGGTTCCGGGCCTTGAACGGCCAGGGCATTCCGGTGGCGTTGCAGCACTCGCTGCGGCGCTACGTCGCGGACGAGCACACCGGGACGATGCGGGCCAAGAAGGCGGCAGCCTGCTTGTTCTGGATCAGCATGATGCCGATGGCCGACATCGAACGCGCCCTCACGCAGCACGGCGGCAAGAACGACGGGGCGGCCGGGCCGGTGCGCGCCGTGGCTTCCCGAACGCGCGACTTACTCCCTGCGGTGGGTCGGGTGGCGGCGTTTCTGCACCCGGAGACCGCCTTGGCCGACCGCGTCGCGCGCCTCCTCGTACGGCTGGAGCTGGGCGTGGCCGGTGACGCCGTCGCGATCGCACGCCATACCGGCGTCCGCCTGACCCGCGGCGATTATCAGGACCTGGTCAAGGCCGGCCTGACCACCGCTGCTGCCATCGATGCCGCAGGGGAAGAGGTGTTGCTCGCTTGCGTTGGCGGCGACCAAGACAAGGCGAGCCTCGTTCGGGAAGCGTCGGCCGCCATGCGCGCAGGGCCGCCACAGGAATCACCGCCAGAGCTGCCGGAGTACACCGCCTGACCGGGATACTACAAATGGCGCGGCGAGACGGACGTGGACGCTCCGGTGCCGATGGACAGCGCGGCGCCGGGCGCTTAGTGGTATCCTCGATCGGCCTTGACAGGTCGGCTGCGGTCACACGCTATAATGTGTGCCAGCGGCTCGCCTGAGTGCCATCGTGCCGGAGCAGCCGCGGCAAGGCCTTTTCCGGTGACCGCGCATGGGAACCCACAAATCCACCAGAAACAAAGGCGGGGATGACGGCGACAGAGTCAGGGACACGGATGTGCCGGATTTGCTCGATCTCATCTTCGACCACCGCAAGGTCGTCATTCAGGAGTTTCTCAAGACCCGGAAGCACGCCTATTCCGGCACTCGCGAAAAACTGCGCCAGCGGGTGGAGGGATACCTGGATGACGGCAGTGTCCGGGCCGACGAACTGGTGGAGTTGTTAAACCGGGTGGAAGGCTGGGGGAACCAGCACATCTTCCTGTACAAGGCGCCTGCCGCATTGATCGATCGCTGGAACACGGAAGCGAAAGTCAGGGCGAGTCTTCGGACTCAAGGCCAGGAGATGTTATTCAACCGGCCTCGACCGCTGGTGTTGCCGAAGGCGCCGCAACTTTGCAGTGTCGAATGGACACCGACGCGGGCACGCCTGGTCTGGGTCGAAAAGCGCGTCTGGCGCGAGCGAGCCCCCGAAGAGGACTTCGGGCGCGACGACTTGGAGTTCACGGCCAGCCGGGTCCGCCGCTCGCGCGGCCTGATCGCGTTCGACTGGGACCTCGTCAGCGGCGATGCGGCACTGCTGATCGAGCGGCTGCCGACCGGGAACGACTATGGCGCGGAACGCCGGCGCTTCGAACTGGAATTGGAGCCCCTGGTGAAGATCAGCAAGTTCGAAGGCGTCTACGTCAGCTCGGCCATCCCGGGAATTGAAAAGTCGGGCGAAGTGCGGCATCGTCAGCTCGAACACGCTACGGAGCGAGGGGCCAGAATCAGCTTCGTGAGCCGTGCCAAAAACGTCTGCGCCCTGGCCGACCCGGCGCTGCGGAAGGCGCGCGATGCGCTGGGCGACGCCTTGGCGGGTCGCCACGGGAACTACTACTGGCCCATGCCGGGTGAGGAACCACGGGAGGTCCACGTCAAGCTGTACGCCAAGGACCAGCGGCTCGCCCTTTTCGGCGAGTGCAGCGAGGGAGAAGTTCGCCATGTACTACGCTGCGTCCGCGGTCATTGCTGCTAACCATCCAGAACTCGCTGCCGCGGTACGGGCGCTGGACGATCTGCTGCGCAAGAACACCGGACACCCCGTCCGGGTCGACTTCGCCGCCGACATTCTGCACGTCAAGCGCGACCTGTTGCGACGGTTGCTCGGGCTGTACGAAGCGCACGGCGTCGTGCAGTCGGAGAACGCGTATGTGTGTGACGCCTGTGACGGCTTTCTCAGCCACGTTGCCGGCGAGGGCGACCTCTGGTGCGACCTGTGTGAGAAGTCCGTGAGTTTCCGGGGCCGCGAGCTACGCGGGGAAAGGGTCTGGCGGGTGCTGGTCGACGCCGCTACCACGGGCTGGATCCCACCGCGCGAAGAGGGCACCGCCAGCCGACCCGGCACCGAGTCGTCGCGGCGGACGACGATCCAGTTCATCTCGGGGGACCGGGGGGGCGGTCTGCAGACCCAGGTCCGCGCTAACCGTGAGGAGAAGGAAATCCGAAGGGCGATCCAGCAAGGGACACACCGCGAGCAGTTCCTCTTTGAGGCGATCTACTCCGCCAGCGTGGACGATGTGATCGCGTGCAACCGCCACCGCCCGGGAATCTTGCACTTTGTGGGCCACGGCGAGGAGCGCAAGCTGCTCCTGGTGCGGGACCGAGACGTGCTGGCCGAGATGCAAGAGCTGAGTGCCGAGCAGTTGTTGGAGTTGCTGGGCAACTACCGGGCGCGGGTGCGGCTGGTTGTCTTTAACACGTGTCTGTCCCTCGGCCTGGCCCGCCATATCACCGAACAGGGCGTGGTCGATTTAGCAATCGGTGTGGAAGGTCGGATCAACGACGACCAGGCGGTTCAGTTTGCCGCGGCCTTTTACGGCCAGTTGGCGGAGGGCGTGACCGTCCGCCAGGCTTTTGGCCTGGCCGCGGTACACTTCCGGACTGGGTCGCCCGCAGCCAAACCACAACTGCTCCAGGCCAGTCCGGGCGACGCGGGCACTGTGGTTTTCGCCGGTCCCTAGCGGCATAGAAGCCGCGCCATCGACCCACGGCAAGTAAGTAATCGGATGAAGCGTCGATCCAGAATACAGGAATTCCACCGGTAGCCGCGCCCCCACCTCCAGCAGGGGAATTGCCGTCGCACTCCCCGCGCAGTCTGCTGCCGGCCGGATCAGTATCCGGTCCGGCCCGTCGAAGTCGTCTTGGTGCCGTCGGCGAAGACTGTAACGGGACCGTCGTGGGAGATGACGACCACGATGGCTTCTCGGACGGCGAGCGCTGCATTCCGCGCGGTGGTATGCTTGGTCCCGCTCTCGTGTGCGTCATCGCCGGGAGACGGTGGGTTTAGTTGCTGACACAGCAAGCGCACGCGCCCCTGCAGGTCGATGCTGTGGCAGCCGTCCAGGGAGAACAACTTGACTGCGACCGGTGGTGCAACCGCGTTCAGGTCGATAGGAAGTCGGAAGTGAGGTTGGAGCTCGCCGCGTAGGGGCGTGGCGTGCAAGGGGACCGCCAGAGACGCAGGATCGGCGTGCAGTAGGAGAAAGCCACCGATCCGCTCGTCGGACAACGTATGGATCAGGGCCACCAGGCGATCGATGGTTGCTCGCTCCGAGCCACGGTTTTCGAGCGCATCCCGCAAGGCCTTGACCGGGCCTGCGGTCACGTCGAAGTTCCAGGTTTCGTGCAGATGAACGATCGGCGACTGCAGTTGGGAGCTGTGGACCCACACACGCCCGTGGCAATCGGTGCTGACGACGAAGCCGGGAAAGCGCCGTGTCAACACGTCGACGCGCTGCCGCGCCGCCAGCGTCGCTGGGGAATGGGCGTCCCCGCCGTGGGCGGCCCCGACGTCGACCAGTGCCCGAAGGACGCCGTCGGGGGAGACGATGAATAGCGATGACGCGCCGTCGGAGCAGTGCGCACTCTTCTTGAGAATGCCCAGCTCACGTAGCGATAGCCGCGGCGGATTATCCTGGAACTCCAAAAGCAGGCGAAATTCGGCCCGATGATCTCCCCACCAGGCGTCGGGCACAATCGCACACTGGAGCTGAACGGGTGCCCCTTCCAGGTGCTCCGTGACCATGCGGCGGGCGTAACGGGTGAGGAGGCAGAGGGTGCGAGCCACCGGGGAGACGGCACCGTAATGCGCCTGGCACTCTGCAAAGACGGCCCGGGTAATGCCGTCATGCTCAAAACACTCGGCCATGACCTCGGAGAGGAACGGCGAAACCGCGCCGGAAACATACTGGCCGCCCTCCCGGCGGAGCGTGTGGCGCTGGAGGACGCGAACGGGGAGCACGTTCGCATCGAACCGGTACAGGGCACGTTCCAAGAACGCCGGGGCGCTGGCCTCGTCGCGGGTGACGAAACTCACGCGCTTGTTATCGAGGTGCAGCTCAAGCACGCGTGAGGGAACTGCCTCGGCATCATGTACGTAGACGAGAGGGGCTTCACCGAGTGCCGCATACCAGAGCGCAGCCGCCGCACTGGCGCCATCCATCTTGGCCCAGGCGTCCGGTTCGCGCCGAAGGATCGACACGGCCGCGTCCCGGTTCTGCTCGAACTGGTCGACGAACTCGGCGATCGCGCATTCCGCAACGATAAGATCCGCCGCCTGCTCGGCCGTGGCTGCGAGGAACTGTCCCAGCTGAATGGGTGTCAGGGCAATGCGCGGCAGCGCCTGCGCCTGTGTCCGGAGAGCATGGCGCACGCCCGCAAAACGTTCCGCCAAGGCGGGTATCTCAACGTAAAGGATTCGCATCGGCTCTCTCCTAGGTGGGCCGGCTTCTGACTTGCCGGCATCACACCGCTGTTTCTTACAGCGGCGTGTTTCAGGAAATGTCCTGATTCCGGGACGGGCATGCGCGCCAGCTACTTCAAGGAATCGGCCGGCCGCTCCTCCGAGGTGGCAGGGACGGCATCCGCGGGCTCGCTGCTGGCCGGCTGCACAGTTGGGGCGACTGACTGGTCTGTGGCGCCGGTACCATTCGTGCCAGCAGCGGGCGGCGGCACTGGCGCCATCGTTTTGATGCTGAAGCCCTTGTCGGGCGGACGGTCGCCGTAGTCCATGTACGGGCCGCTGTACTCCAGCAGTCGCAGTAGAGCCTTGTTGATCAAAGTACGGAGCGTGTCGAAGCGCTTGGACTCCGCAGCCACGTCGACTAGTGTCGGGCTGCGCAGCGTGGGATTGCCGTGGAGCGTGCGGTTCCGGTTACTCAGGGCACCATCCTCCTCAGCGGTCAGGGGAATGCCCAGGTCCGTGAACACCTGCTTTAACTTGTCGGCGTTGGGCGCCATGTGGATGTTGTTGATGCGTTTGTCGATCAAGACCTTGAGCGTACCGGCCGGAATCGCAAGCGCCGTAGCGATCGCCTTCAACGACGCACGGAACAGGTCCCGGATTACCTTCCCCTGGGACTCGGTCAGGAAGATCTCCGGCGCCGGTCCGGACTCGGGGTGCTGTTCCCGCCAGTCGGCATGGGCCGTGGCCAGCCGCTCCAGGCTCACGCAGGCATAGGTGAGTCGGTCGTCCACGTAGCTGTCGAATGCGGTCCAGATCGGGCTGCTGATGAATGCCAGGTTGTATTCGGCGCGCACCTGCTTGAACTTCTCGAAGAGCGCCGGCAGCCGCGGGCAGATTTCCGTGCCGTATTCCAGAGTATCAGCAATGACGCCGATCGGGAGCGGCTGCTCGTTGCCGACAACTGTGGCGGGTGGTCGGTTTGTCCCATGGAACATGCGGACCAGGCGGTCCCCGGCCAGGAAGCGATCGGTCCACAAGAACGGGATGTTACGGCCGACCAGGAAGGAGATGAAAGCGCGCGCGTCTTCGCAGGCGGCGGGTGGCAGGCGGATGTTGGCCGGGGCTTCGCCGTCGTACGCCATCCAGCATCCGTCGAGGACGCCCACCTTCGCGCACGGGATGATCTGCAGCTTCGGCGACTCGGTCAGGATCAGACACCAGCACGCACTCCGCGTGTGCGTTCCGTTCTCGGTGTAGGTTACCGCGTAGTCATGGGGGAAGGGGAGCAGGTGCAGACCAGCGAAGAAGTAGCGCGGGCATTGCGGCGACAGGTGCCAGAAGGAGAGCGCGCTCGCCTTCGGAATCTCAACCTCCGCGAAGGCGGCGCGGCCGCGGAGGAGGGTCCGAGACGTGTAGGTGCCGTCCCCCGGGGTGTGGATGGTATAGCTGGTGCCATTCGGTGCGAACAGGCGAAACACGCTGCCGTCGGTCAGAGTGCCCGTCCAGGCGGGCTGGTCCGGTACCTCGCTGAGCTGCCCCGGCTGGGGCGTGGGGCCAGCACCATGCATCGGGGGCACGGCTGCCATCTCTGACTCGTGGGGCAGTTCCAGGCAGAACCGAAGTCCTTCTACCGGGTCCCAGCGGATTTCTCCGGTGGCGCCGGCGAAAGACGACGGCAAGGAGATCGCGTCAACGGGGTAGACCTGCGTGCCATCGGGATCCAGGTAGGGCTGAGTCTTCGTGGTCATTCTTGTCGATCTCCCCTGAAGTGAACCGGTCAAGATGGTCCGCTGGCGCGTCGTCGTGGTTGTGGCAGTCGCAGAGCAGTTCCGTTCCCGGAAGGCGGCAGCGACGCAGATCTCCCGTAGCCTGACGAAGACGTTGCGGCGCCCTCCGTCGGCTCGTCGCCTGTTGCACGGCAAAGGCCGTCATTGCCGCAGCCGTCGTTCACGCCTGGCTTTGATGTCGGCGAGCGATGCTTGCCTTTCGTGCTTGTAATCGAAATACTCGTCGACCGCTGCCACGAACCGACTCGCGTGGAACGGCCAGCCGTCCATCCCGTCGAGGCTGTCTACCAGGATATCCCCGGTGAATGCCGAACCGATGGCGTGGAAGGCGAGTGCGACAACGATCGACGCCGCCTGGAACAGTTGATCGACGCACGTCTCCAACTGTTCCACGGTCTCGCAACCGGGTGTGACCCCTCGCTCCCTGAGGGCGAGTTTTTCACGCAGTTGCGGGGGCGTCGGGTGGACGTACTGGCTGGCGTTGGCCCAGGCCCGCACGGTCTCCGCGACAAAGTCCGCGCGGCTGCCACCCAGCATCTCCAGCCGAAGATCCTTGACGTGCTCCACCGACGTGTGCTTCATCTTCCTCTCGAAGAACACGAGCCGCTGCTCGAATGGCGCCCGGCCCATCTGCTCGTCAACGAACAGCGCTTGAACGGCTAATTCGAGCATGAACCGAAGCTCGCGCCGCCCCGAGTTCAGGCCGCCTTCCCGAAACGCGGCCGCGGCCATGACGGCCGACTCCACCAGGTCATCCAGGTTACGGAGGAAAAACGAGACCTCGGGCAATGACGGATCGCGGGTGACGGCAAACGCGCTCAGGCGCAGCGTGCTCAGGAAGGCATGGGTGATTTGACCGAGCCGCGCGAGTTGCTGCTGGTACGGGGCCGACGCCCGGACCGCTTCGTGGCGCTCCCTTCGTTTGCGCGCTGCATGCTCCTGCTCGCGCAGGGCATCGAGAATGGGGTCGCTGCCTTGGTCCACTTCATCGTTCATCCGCAACTGTCTCCGAGCGAATCCCCCGGAAGCACGCCGAGCGGGCTTGCGGTTCGGGAACAACGTTCTGCCTCCTTTCCATTTTACACAAGAGCTGACTGTGCTCGACGCGAGCCGCAACCTCGTTGCTGGCGGCAACGACATCCGCGAGCCACTCCCTGTGCGGCGGGAAGCAACCCTGGTGGTCGAGCCGTGCACGCCATTTACCCATCGATGCTGCCTCGCTTGCTCAGCAGCGAAGTTGCTCACGAAACACAGCCGCTGGCCGCGCGGCGTGGTGGCCAGGACCGCGTGGCGACCCCTTGATACCAGGGGTGGCGCCGGCGACGACTTGGGTGCCAACAGATCGGGCGGAAGCGGCGGCCGAGGAACACCGAAGCTGGACCCCGGCGCAGCTTGACCGAGTCGACTGTGCTGAAGATTGATAGGTCGGTGGAGAAGCTAAATTTTGGCCGAAAATGTGGCAGCATCAAGGGAGGAGGGCACCATAGCTCTCGGAACGCGTGGAACCCTCAGCGTCCCTACTTCTTCGAGAAACCGAGCTCCTTCAGCCGTTGCTGCAAGGCATTGACGGCGGGCCGGAATTCCTGGCGGATAGCCTTGTCGTAGTGCTTGCGCACCTGGTCCGGCGCCAGGTGCGTGTAGGTGGTAATCGGCGCCTTGGTCGGCGCCTGGCCCATCAGGTACTGGCGGAAGTAGAGGGGCACGCCGGCATTCTCCAGGCAGGTGCTGAACAGGTGGCGGAAGTCCTTGACCGTGGCCTGGCGGGACCAGCGGAGCTGGGCCGCGACCCGGTGGAATTCGGCCTCGACCTGGTCGTAGGTCAGACCGCCGGCTTCCTTGAGCAGCTCGTCACGCAAGCGGATCTTCTCGGCAGCGTGGAGGGATTGCGATTGGGCGCAGCGCGCCTGGAACTCCGCGATCAGATCCGCCAGCGAGGCTTCGCGCAGCGGCGCCGGCTCCCGGCCTTCCCGCACACCGCGGCGCAAATACAGCAACCCCTGTGGCCGCTGGCGATCCTGCTTCCACAGTGGTTCCAGACATGCCGGGACCGGGAGGCGCTTGCTGCGCCGGCCCTTGGTCAGGATGGCCAGTTCCGGAATGCACGGCACCTGAAGCCAGCCGTCACGCAGGTGCTCACGGAACAAGAACACGGGCTCGGCCGCCCGCAAGCCGAAGAGAATCAGGGGAGCGAACAGGCCGAGTTGGTAAGCGTCGCAAGCCCGCAGGAACTGCGCGGCCATCGCCATGCTGATGTCGGGCGTGCTGACCGGATCCGGCGCGAACCGGCGGCGCTGGCGGACGGCATGCAGGAAGGGATTGCGGAAGCCGTCAGGCAACAGGCGGCCGCGGTCGGGATCGGCGGCCCACTGGAACATCGCCCGCACGGCATCCTCGACAAAGCCCGGGTCCTTCATGGGTCGGGACGGAGTCGCCGGGTGGCCATTGGGGCTGATCAGCCGGCGGTTGAGGAACGCCGCCAGGTCCAGTTGAAAGTCACGATTCGCCCCGGCGACGTGAGGGCAGCCCTTCTCGATTTCCGGCTGCCGCGCGAAGACCAGGTAGTGGTTGAGTGCCGACTGGTAGCGGCGCACGGTGCCCGGATCGATCTCGCCGGCATCGGCACGCCGGGTCTGGTCCTTGAGGAAACGCTCGACCAGTTCGCTGTGCCCCAGGCGGCGGCAGCCCTGGCCGGACGAGCGGAAGTGGGTCAGCCGCTCCTCGATCTGCCGGGCGCGGGCGATGGCGGCCACCAGGTCGCCGTCAATGCGTTCGGCCAGGTTGCGGCCGGCGGCAGGATCCCACCACTGCAGCAAATGGTGACCGCTGCGGCGGTAAATGCGGACGCGCCGGGGCACGGCGACGCCGCGTGGGAACGCGGTGACGCGGTCGAAGCGGTGCTTGCGGCCGTATTTTCGGCTCCAAGCGCTGCGCTTGGCCGCCGCCGTCTTGTCGCCGCCGGCGGCAACCTGGGAGTGATTCGGACGCCGACTCATCGACCCTGCCTCGGCGAAGACCGACCGGAGCTTCGGCTCCAGCTTCACTGCCTAGGCAATTGCGCGCCGCCCAATCGGGCTGGATCACGCGGATTTTCTCGCATGTGGTAGAATGGAAATTCACCTCGGGCAGGACATCATGCAGGATCTCCCGGAGCGGCAAGGAGGTGAATTGTGGTCAAGTACATCACGGAATCCCTGGCCGTTGACGGCCGGACCTTTCCCTTCGAGTTGTGCTGTAAGGACGAGCAGTTTGGCTCGCTGGCGCTTAGCCACTGGTGGATGAATACCCGCCGCCTGTACGGCCAGCGACTCCGCCCGGCTCCCAACCTGCTGAACATCACCGATTATTTCTGGGCGCTGTGCCGCAAGCACGGCACGGCCCACGATCCGGAAGTGCAGGAATCATTCCTTCTGGCCCGGCTGCTCCCGCATGTCCGCAGCAACGCGGGGCGGCGCGTGTTCGCCGATGCCCACCTGACGCGGCCCGAACGGCTCGGCAGCTCGATCGAGGAGGCGCGCGCTGAGCTGGAGACCTTGCTCCAGGCCAGCCGGAACCAAACCCTGTCCATGATGGACTTCAAGAACCGCACGGCCGACATCCTCGGGCCGCCGGTGTTGACCCCGGAAGTCCAGGACAGGTACCCGGCGTTGACCGACGACCTGCTGGGCCACGCCCGTGTCAGCGTGGTCAAAAGTGACAGCACCGGCATGCAAATCGCGATCGACCGCTGGCAGCAGCTGATGCGCCGCATCGGCCGGCGCGCCGGCCAGGCGCTGGACAAGCAGGTGCTCGACATCCTCTCCTACGAATGCCGCGCGGCCTTCCACCGCTGCTACTCCGCTGTCTGGTGGGACCTGATCCCCCGGTTGACCCTGAACCACGGCCTCAGCCCGGCCAACCAGCGCTTCTTGCATTTCTGGCACCTGGATCATTGCAGCGAATCGGCCCAGGGACCGCACGCCTGGTTTCACCTCTTCCACGGGCACATCTTTGCCCTGCATCCCGCCGGCGCCGCCCTCATGCAATCGCCCACGGGCCGAAGTCTTCTCGGTGCCTGGTTGACCGAGCCGGCTTCGGAGCGTGCCTTTGGACAGTTGCTGCATGCGCTGCTCGTCGTGCTGCACGGCTACGCGGAACAACGCGAGACCGGTGCCGGCACGCGGCGCAAGCAACCGATCTCCAGCGATAACGCTGCCGTCCTGGAACTCGAAAAGGCCGTTGTGGGCAAACTCCAGCGCCGGCGGCGGGTCCGCATCCGGCCAACGGACGCGCGCTGACGACTGCTGCCTTTCGCCGCGCCGCACCCAATTGCTCGCCCCTCTGCTCACTTCCCGCATCGTTGACGGAACGACCGCGTCCTCGTTTCTTTGGCTCATTTCGTTTGCGTACTCACCCCTTGGCGCCTGCGCAAATGCCTAGGCCGTAGGCGGCAATGGAGCCGTCCCGGCTAGGTATGCGCCTCGCGCTGTTCTGGAGGCACCCATGCCCAGCCGTCGTTTTTCTTCGACCAGCCAAAGGGCTCAGCGCCAACCAGTTCCTGAGTCATCCGCATCACCGACCATCGCCGGCCCACTCACGCCCGACCAGCTGGAGCGCTGGGCCGACGTGATCGCCGAGGGCAAGGGCGAGGGCGAATGCGGACTTCCGCGTGGCCTCAGCCAGGCCCAGGAACAGCAGCTCCGGGAATTGGTTCGTCGGCGTCTCCGCCGGCGGCTGGTCCAGTTCATCGCCCGGCAGATCGCGCGCGACCTCCAGCACGCGGCCGGGCCTCATACTCAGAAAGGTCAGCCTCATGCTGCACCACGCCTTTGATCCCAGCAAGCCGTACAAGTTCGTCCAGTACGGCCGTATGTCGTCCGACAAGCAGAACCCGCGCAGCCCCGACCAGCAGTTCGACAGCATCAGCGGGGTCATCCGCCGTCAGGGCCATCGGTGGGTTCACCTGCGCGACTACCGCGACGATGCCCGCTCGGGCCGGTACATGATGAAGCGGCCCGGCCTGCAAACCATGCTCCGCGACCTGCGCACCGGCATGGTCCAGCCGGACCTGATCCTCGTCGACACCCTCGAACGGCTCGGCCGCAACGACGAAATCCCCACGCTGCGCCAGGAGCTGTACCACAAGCACGGCATCCTGGTGCTGACCGCCGACAGCGGCTTCGCCGACCCGCTCTCCGTGCCTGGCCGGGCGCTGGGCTTCGTCGAGTCGATCCGCTCGACGGAAGACGGCCGCGTCAAGGCCCACAACGTCCTGCGCGGCAAGAAGGACCTGATCCTGCACAAAAAGGCCTGGCCGGGCGGTCCGGTCCCCCTGGGCTTTCGGTTGCAGAGCGTCATGAAGACCGCCGCCAGCGGCAACACCGAGGTGGACTACAACCGGCTGGTCCGCGACCCGGCCTCCGACTGGATCGCCGAGCGCCTCTTCCGCCAGACCGACGAGCTGGGCTGGGGCACGACCCGCCTGGCCCGCCATTGCAACGACGACCCCGCAATTCCCGAATCGTTCAAGCCGTTCTCGCCCTGGACAGCTGGCTACATTCTTGACAACCCTTTGTACAAAGGAGAGCTGCGCTGGAACGAACACGCCACCGGCATCATCAACGACACGCGCGTCCTGCAAGCCAATCCACAAGAAGAGTGGCTGCGCGTGCCGGACTTCTGCGACTCCATCGTTCCGGTCGAGCTGTGGGACCGCGTCCAGGCCCTGCGGCAGCAGCGCCGGCAACAGATCATCGCCGGTCGGCAGCGGCAGGACAACACGGATGGCAAGCAGATCGCCCCGCCGGCGCCGGGGCTGGCCTTGAAATACCTGCTCAGCGGCTTGGTCCGCTGCGGCCATTGCGGCGCCTCGATGCGGCCGAGCCCGTCGAAGTTCACCAACCAGAACACCGGCAAGGTGTGGCGGCGCACCTATTACGTCTGTCCGAGCTATATCGCGCGGACCTGCCCCAACGGGCACTACCTGCCCGAGGACGCCCTGCGCGAGACCGTCGTCGCGCGCATCCGCGCCCGGTTGTTTCCGCCGCCGCCGCTCGGTCGGCAGCTCCCCGACTGGTTCCCCGGCCTGGTCGAGCAGGTGCAGCAGGAGCTGCAGCGTCAAGCCCAGCAGCAGCCCGATGAGCGTGCCGCCTGGGAGCAAGAAAAGAAGGACCTGGAAGAGCGTGTGGCGGGCTGGTCGCTGTCCCTGGCCAACCCGCGGCTCGATGCGTCGCTCCGCGCCGACATCGAAAATCAGTACGGCCAGACCAAGGCGCGCCTCGCCCAGTTGCAGCAGCTCCTGGCGGATCAGGCCGGCAAGGAAGGGTACATGTGCCGCATGCTCGATCCGGACCTGGTGGTGGACCGGCTGCGGCGGCTCGGTGAGGTCCTGGCGGGCAACAATCCCACCCAGGGCAACATCGAGTTGTCGCGCCACGTCGAGCGCATCGCGTGCTTTGCCGACGGCCAGGTGGTGCTGCGCAGCACGCCGCTGGGCATCTTTGACGGCGGCGTGCAGTGGTTGCGTCGTCCGCAGGGAGGCAGCGGTGCGACCGCAGCGGTCAAAGGCGTGTCGGGGCCGGTGGCCCAGGTCCAGCCGCGCCGGCGGGCTCCGCTACGGGTCGAGGAACCGGCAGCGGGTGACGACCACGGCGACAGTGCCGTGGACATTGCCGATCCGGCTCGCTTCGCCGGACTGGACGCCTGCTGGTTCTGGGAAGAACCGCTGGAGCTGCCGCGCTCGCTGAGCTGGGCGGAGGCGCACGCCGCCGAGGTGGCCCGGTTGCGCACCACCCTGACGATGGAGCAACTGGCCGCCCACTTCGGCAAGACGATCCCGACCATCCGCAATGCCCTGCGGAAGGCGGCGGCGTCAGGCGTGCCGGTGCCGGACCTGCCCAGGAAGCAGCCGCGTGCCTGCTGGGCCGAGGAGCATGCCGCGGAGATTGCCGCCCTGAAACGGGAAGGCAAGAGCACCCTGGAGATCGCCGAGCACTTCGGCAAGAGCGCCACGACCATCCGCGCCGCGCTCCAGCGGGCCTACAGCCCAGGAGGTGTCGCCGGCTAGCTCAATTCAGAAATGATTTGCGTCACCATTACTTGAGGGCGGTCTAGCCCTCCGCGACCATGAGAAAGGAGTTCTACCCATGGTCAGTATGCAGCCTCTGTCTTTGAACGCGGCGGCACGGCAGGTGCCGCTGCGTGCCGTCGTCGGCATGGAGAGCCAGGAGGATTTCCGGCTCTTCTTCCGCCTGGCCAAGATCCTGCACCGATCCGACCGCAGCCTGCCCGACCTGCAAAAGCATGCCAAGGCCGGTGAGGTCATGTGCATCCCGTTTGGCTTGCAGCCGCGCGGCTTCATCGAGATGTTCCTGACGGTCGATGTGCCGCAGCTCTACCTGTTCGGCCGCGGCACCGGGTCCGTAAGCGATGACCAGCGCGACCTGATGCGGCGGATTTGCCGGCGTGGGGACTGCAGCGCCGTCGTCCTGCGCAAGCGTGCCATGCCGAACTACCTGCACGCCGCCGCCATCTACGAGGAGTACCGCGCTTCGGTGTCCGTGCAGGACGACAACGATGTGCCGGTCGAGGTGGTACAGCACGTGCTCAAGCCCATGAAGTTCCCCGCCTGGGACCAGCTCGATCCGCAGCTGCGCGCCGACCTGGCGGCAGCCATGGCGATCGAGCTGAGCATCAAGGCGTCCCGGCGCATGACGGCCGAGCGCCTGGCTCAGCGCGATCCCGACGGCGAGGTCGCCGGCTGGCTGCGGATGATCGGCACGGCGCTGAATCGCTTTTGATCGAAACTGTTGCCTACCTGCAACCCCAGGGAGATCCCCTGGGGTTCTACTTTGCCCCCTCGCCGGGGTTCCCCCTTCGCCCCGGCCCGGCGAGTGGGGCGGGGCCAGCTCCACACCGAGGAGGCCATGGCCAGGAAGACTCTGATCGACGAGCTCCACCTTTCCGTTTTCATCCCGCCCGGTCTGCGAGCCGAGTCCGATCGTGCCGTGCGGCAGGCGCTGCGGAGTGTGCGCTTTACCACGGCACTGCGGCGCGCCATCCGGGACGTCTTTGCACGCTCCACGGCGCTCCGCCAGCTCACCTTCACCCTCAGCCGCTGACCGCCCAGCGGGATCACCGCTCAGGAATCCACCGGGAACAGCGCGGTCAAGGCGACCCGCAGCACCTTGGCGATCCGCCGCAGGTTGAGGAGGGAGACGTTGCGCTCGCCGCGCTCCACCGAGCCGATGTAGGTGCGGTGCAAGCGGCAGCGGTCGGCCAGCTCGGCCTGGGTCCACTTTCGACCCTGCCGCGCTTCGCGGATGCGGTCGCCGACGTCACGCAGGAATTGAGCATCGTTCAGGTTCATGGCGCTTGACGCCGATGATGTCCTGACGCATGATGCTTTTAAGTAGCATTATGACTTTAAGTAGCATGGCGGCCGGCCTCCTGCCGGCTGCCCTGCTCGACCCATGCAACGCCCTACCGTTTAGTTTTCATCCGAGGAGGTATCCATGAATCGCCTGTTGGCTTGCCTAGGCACATTCGTGCTGCTGGTGCCGGCGCTGGCCGAAGAGCCCGCCAAGAAGTTGCCGGCCCCCGACGCGGCCACCCAGGCCGCTGCCGAGAAACTGATCAAGAACCTGTTCAAGGACGACTTTGCCAAGAAGAAGCCGGCGGAACTGCTGGCCCTTTCGGCCAAGCTCCTGGAGCAGGCCCAGGAAACCAGGGACGATGCCGCCGCCCGCTTCGTACTTTTTCGCGAGGCCCGCGACCTGGCCCCGCAGGCCGGCGAGCTGCCGCGCGCCCTGGCCGTCATCGAACGCCTGGCCCGCGAGTTCGACGTCAGCCGGCCGGCCATGAAGGCCGACGTCTTGTCCGCCGCGACCGGGCTGCCGGCCACGCCAACACTGCCCAAAACCCTGGCGGAGACCGCCCTGGAGGTCATCGACGAAGCCATCGCCGCCGACGATTTTGCGTCAGCAGGCCGGCTCGTGAAACTCGCCGAGGGGGCAGCACAGAAGGCCAAGAGCACGCCACTGGCGACGACGGCCCAGGCCCGCGCCAAAGAGATCGACGCCGCGCGCAAGGAGTTCGACAAGGCCAAGGAAGCGGCCGACGCGCTGGCGAAGGACCCCAAGAACGCGGCCGCCCACCTGGTCTTGGGGAAACGCCTCTGCCTGCGCAAGGGCGACTGGGACCAAGGACCGGTCCACCTGATCGAGGGCGGCGATCCCAAACTCAAGGAGCTGGCGCTGAAGGAGCTGAAGGCGCCGAGCGAGCCGGCCGACCAGGTGGATCTGGCCGAGGGCTGGGTCGAGTACGCCCGACCGCAGGCCGAGCCCGACAAGACGGCCATGCTGCTCCGTGCCTACCACTGGCTGCGCCAGGCCCGCCCCAAGCTAACGGGGATCAGCCGGACCAAGGTGGACAAACTGCTCCTGGCCATGCCGCGACACTACCTGGTCGACCTGGACGAGTTCGACGTCAAGCTGGGGCCGTGGAGGTTCGGCAAGGGCGAGCTCAACGGGGCCGTCATCGAGGTCAACGAAGTCCGCTCGCCCAACGGCCTGGGCTTACACCCGCCCGCCAACGACCATGCGGCGGTGAAGTACAAGCTGGCCAAGAGCGGCAAGACCTTCAAGGCGTTGGTGGCGCTCCACGACAATACCGGCGGTTCGCTGACGCCGATCACGTTCGTCGTCCTGGGGGATGGCAAGCCGCTGTGGACCTCGAAGCCGATCAAGCTGTCCCATGAGCCGCAAACTTGTACGGTCAGCGTTACGGGGGTGGATGTGCTGGAGTTGCGCGTCGTCTGCCCCGGGAAATATGAAGGCGCCCATGCCGTCTGGGTCGAGCCGCACGTGCTGCGGTGAGCGACTATACGGACTTGATGCGTCTGCCCCTGCCCGACTGCCTACCGCGTGCCGCGGCACCGGAAAAGGCAGCGGGCAGGGTTTTTTTGGGACACCGCCCGGCAGCCATTCGACTGCTAAATTCGGGCTCCTTTTTGCCCCACTATTCAGGGAAGGGCCGCTTATCTGTCCGTGTCGCGGTCGGTTGGCGTTGTTCTCTACCGTTCTGAACTCCATCACGAAAGGACCACTACCATGTTCATCGTTCATGTGCTGCGCGCTTGCCAGGCCGGGTGTCAGATGGCCTGGGACGTGTTCGTCCTCCAGCCCCTGCGCGGCGTGCTGGAAATCCTGGCCGGCGTCGGCCGGGCGGGCCCGGAGTTGGTGCAGGCGGTGAGCTCGGCCAGCATCCAGGCGGTCGAGCAGCAGCTCAGCTGGGAGGGCCAGGCACGGGTCCACCAGGGCGGCGCCTTGATCCTCAGCGGCTTGAAGCGGTTGACCGCTCTGGCCGCGATAGCCGTGGGCTGCTGGCTCTGCTGGCATCCTCAGGTCCTCTGCTGGCTCTCCGCGGCCTGGGTGCTGGTCATGTGCCTGAGTGTCGGTTGAGCGACACTCCGTAACTCTTCGCGATCCCGCCCCCATCTCCGGTCCGCTCTCTTCTTTTCCCCTCGTTTCCGCCCAAGCCGTTCTACAACCTGGAGGTGTTCCGTGGTCCAGCAACCGCTGCCGACCATCGATCCCACGCGCACCGAGTTCGGCTTCGAGCGCAGTGTCTGCGCCTGTCCGGAGTGTGTCCGCAATTGCCGGTTCATCCCCGGTTATCTGATCCCGGCCGATCTCCCACGCGTCGCGGCGCATCTGCCCTGTGGCGTTGACCTGTTCGCCTGGTCTCGCCAACACCTGCTGGCTTCGCCCGGCGCCCAGGTCCTGCGCCGCGGCCGGGTTTTTCGCATTCCCACGCTGGTACCGGCGCGGCGGCCGGACGGCGCCTGCCGGTTCCTGATGGCCGACGACCGCTGCGCTGTTCATCCCGTCGCCCCCTTTGGCTGCGCGTTCTTTGACACTCATCAAACCCGGGAAGAAGCCGATGCGAGGAGCAAGCGCGGCTTGCAGGCAGTACTCGAAGCCTGGCAGAACGGGGACGCCTACTCCCAGGTCTGGACCATGCTGGCCGAGGCTGGCCTGACGGCGCCACCACCGGAAGTGTGCCGCGCCCAGATGCAGCAGGCTGACAGCCCGTCCCTGAACCAGAAAGGAGACGTATGACCGAACCGACCGAATCGCTCCGCCGCATTCAGTTGGCGGAGGTCAACGCCGTGCCCCGCGCGCGGGAATCACTGGAAACGAATTACGGCCAGGTCTGGGCCAATACCGAAGAGTTGGCCCGCGACTTCGACGTCGTCGGCTTCCTGGCACCGTATGTGGTGGTCCGCCGCAAGGCGGATCGCCAGCTCGGCAGCTTGGCCTTTCAGAACGACCCGCGCCTGTACTTCGGCTGGGCCCCCGATCACCACTGATCCACCATCTGTCATCCACCCAACCCAGAATCCATCCCCTTTTTGAAACGCAGGAGATCCCATGCGCATCCTGTTCATCAACAACCATGGCGGCGGCTTCGCCGACCACATCGAGGTTGCCGAGGCGACCACGGTGGCCGGGCTCTTCGAGGAGCGGTTGCCGAACTGCCGGGCGGAAGATTTCCTCATCCGTGTCAATCGCCAGCCGGCGAGCGCCGACCAGGCGCTGCAAGAGGGCGACCGCGTCAGCATAACGCCCGTGAAGATCGAGGGCGCGCGATGACGACGCCGACTCGATTGCTCGTCCGCACTGCCGGCCGCCTCAGCAACATCTGGCGCTCGCGGGCGCAGCTCGTGGCCCGCGACGAGCCCTACCGGCTGCGTCACGTCCGGCATCACGGAGAGGCACTCCAGCACGCCCTGGATCGGCTCGACAAGGCCCACGGCCTGGGATTGCAACTGATCCTGCCGGAGCTGCGGCTGGAGATCCTGGGGCACCTGGAACGCTTCCGCCTGGCCGGCGCCGAGGCCAAGGACACGATGGTTCGGCCCGGAGTGCAACTACCCGGTCCTGGTGTGTTGCTCCAGGAAATGCGTCAGATCAAGGACGACTTCGACGACTTCTCGATCGACGGGAAAAAGAAGCTCGTCCGTGCTGCGACCGAGCCGGTCACCTTGCAGGACATTGACCTGGGGCCGTTTGCGATCCAGTTTCACTGGGAGCGACTGCTGCATCTCCCGGACGTGTCCTGCTTTGACATCGTGGCGCTCGACCCGCATCCGGCTGCGGCCAACGATCGGGTCACGCACCCGCACGTCAAGGACCGCTCCCTCTGCGCCGGTGATGCCACGGTGCCGATCCGCAAGGCGCTGGAGCAAGGCCGCCTGGCCGATGCCTTCTGTCTCGTGCGTTCGGTCCTCGAACACTACAACCCGGCCAGTCCGCACATTTCCCTGGACGACTGGGAAGGCACGGCGTGCCACGACTGCGGCCGCAACGTCGGCGACGACGACCGCTCGTGCTGCGACGGTTGCGGCTGCGACTTCTGCGACGACTGCATGGGCAACTGCGCCTGCTGTGACCGCACTCGTTGTCATGGCTGTTTGCTGCGCTGCGAAGCCTGCAACGAGCCGTGCTGCGCCCGCTGCCTGGAGTCATGTGCCGGCTCAGGCCAGGAGTGCTGCCGCCATTGCACCACGTCCTGCCGCCAGTGCGGCGTCACCGTGGCCCGCGACGACTGCAACGCAGCGGGCCTGTGTGGCTCCTGTCAGCCGCCATCTCATCCTGAACCTCATCTACCGGAGAAGACGCATGATCCCGATTCTGAACCTGCTCGACCTGCCACCCCGTAAGACCCGCAGCCGATTGACCTTTTCCCCGCTCGCCTTCCTCAAACTGCAACTGTTTTGCCACGCCGGTGACACGGAAGTGGGCGGCTTCGGCATCTCCGCTGCCGATGACTTCCTCTACATCGAGGACTTCGTCACGGTCCGCCAGGAAGTGACCGGCGTCAGCGTCCGCTTCCTGGATGACGCCGTGGCCGATTTCTTCGACCGCAGCGTGGATCGCGGCCTCAAGCCCGCTCAGTTTTCGAGGGTCTGGATCCACAGCCATCCCGGCGATCTGGCCACGCCCAGCAGTCTCGATGAAGCGACCTTTAAGCGGTGCTTTGACGGATGCGACTGGTCCGTGATGTTCATCCTCGCTCGCCATGGCC
>JAEUIF010000030.1 GCA_016795185.1 Planctomycetia bacterium
CCGCGACGGTCCGCTCGACATGCGCATGGACCGCAGCCGGGGCCAGACCGCAGCCCAGCTGCTCGCGACCATCGACGAAGCCGAACTGGCCCAGGCGCTGGCCGAACTCGGCGACGAGCCGGATGCTCCGCGCATCGCCGCCGCCCTGGTGAAAGCCCGCAAGCAGAAGCCCATCGAGCGCACCGCCGACCTGGCCCGCACCATCAGCGACGCGGCGGGCACCGACCTCAAAGCCTGGCAGCTGCACCCGACCAAGGGCAAATGGAACCTGCACCCGGCGGCGCGCACGTTTCAAGCCTTGCGGCTGCTGGTCAACCGTGAACTGGCCGTGCTGGAACAACTCATGCGTTTGCTGCCCTACATGCTGAAACCAGGCGGCGCGGCGGCGATCATCAGCTTCCACAGCGGCGAGGACCGCCGAGTGAAAGCAGCCTTCCGCGACGGCCAGCGCGCCGGCGTGTACGCGGAGATCAGTCCCGACCCGCTGCGTCCGGGGGAGAAGGAACGCTTCGAGAACCCGCGCGCACGGTCGGCAAAGCTACGCTGGGGTCGGACGGCGATTCCCGGATAGAATGCACGCCACAACACGCGGTATAATGATTGGTACCTCTCTCGAAGTACCGAACCGCGAGGAACCCGGCCATGCCGTTTGAACCCGTCAAACAGCGAGTCGCCGCCGATGCGGCCGTCGTTCCGGGCGCGACTCCCCTGCCGATCCCGGCTGATTCGTCGTTCTGGACCTTGCCGGCCGAGGAACAGCAACGCTTGATGAGCGATCTGGAAACCTACCGCCGCGAACTGCCCCGCTTGCTCGAAGCGGGTAACGCCGGCAAGTACGCGCTAGTCCGCGATGGCCAGGTGCTCAGCATCTGGGACACCCTCGACGACGCCACGCAGGCGGCCGGCGAGCGGTTCGGCTCCGCTCCCGTGGCGATCTATGCGATCCGCCCGCAGGACTTGCAGATACCGGCCCCGTTGGAGGTGCGGCAGGCCACGTCATGCCAGTCCTGACCAGCCCCATCGAATTCGAGGGTGCGCTGGTCGATGTCTTGATCGGCTTCAGCAGCACTCAAATCGGGCTGCTGCGTGCGGCCTCGAAGCCGATCCCACCACCCATAGCCGTCCGTGCGTTGATCGACACTGGGGCGGAATCGACCTGCTTCGATCCTGCCATCCTTCGCCCCATGAATCTTCCTCTGAATAATGTGGTCCCCGCCAACATGCCGGCTGCCGGCGGGTTCCAGTTGGCCTCGACCTACTCTGCCGGACTGACCATCTTGCACCCGTCAGGAGATCCCAATCGACATTGGGTACTCAAGACCGCTCTTCTGCTGGAAATGCCGTTGGGGGTTCTCGGTTACCAGGGATTGATCGGACGCGACGTGCTGGCGCTATCCCGGCTGCACTATGACGGGCCGGCGCGGCAGTTCGAGTTGGATTATTAAACTGCCTGGAAACCCGCACTTCTCAGCAATGGCTGAGATTGCAAAGCGAAGTATCAAGCGCGCTACTTTGGGCGAAGTTCTTGATCGCACCGCAAACTTCTTCCGCCCCGGAGCGTCTTGTCTCCGTCGCGGCAGCAATAAACCGATCAAATTTTTCGGAATCCCTGTACCCGTTTCGCGACGGGCCGCACTAATGGGGCAGACGCACAGAAAGGAACAGTCATGGCAGGCGCAGCCGTGGCGGCGGTTTTGCAACACATCCGGCGATGGGTGCGCAGACCGCCCGACGACGCCAGCACCGATGGCCAGTTGCTCGAGCGCTTCACAGCGCTTGGCGACGAGGCCGCGTTCGCCGAACTGGTGCAGCGGCATGGCCGGCTGGTGTACAACGTCTGCCTGCGCATCCTGCGCGACGATCACGACGCGGAGGATGCTTTCCAGGCGGTCTTCCTCGTCCTGGCTCGAAAGGCCGGTTCGATCCGCCAGCGGGATTCCGTCGCCAGCTGGCTGTACGGCGTGGCACACCGGATCGCGGTCCGCGCCAAGGCCCAGGCTCGCCACCGATCCGCGCTGCCCAGCGAGAGCGCTGACATGGCTCAACCCGATCCTGCTGACGAGGCCGCCTGGCGCGAGCTGCAACCGCTGCTCGACGACGAACTGGCCCGGCTGCCCGAGAAGTACAAGGCCCCGCTGCTGTTATGCTACTTCGAGGGCAGGAGCAACGAGGAGGCGGCCCAGGTGCTGCGCTGGCCGTCCGGCACGGTCAAGGGCCGGCTGGCGCGGGCGCGCGAGTTGCTGCGCCAACGGCTGGAGCAGCGTGGTTTAGCTTTACCCCTCGGCACGGTGCTCGCTTGCCTGTCCGGGCAGGCGATGGCAGCTTCCCCGCCGGCCGAGTTGTCCGCTATCACGGTAAAGGCCACGATGTCCATCGTGGCAGGCACGGCGACGCCGGCCGGCATGGTCTCGGCGCAGGCGCTCGCACTTTCCCAGGGAGAATTGCTCACCATGTTCGCAACCAAGCTGAAGCTGGCCACCGCGTTCGTGCTGTGCGCGGGCCTCACCGTCTGGACCACGGTGTCCGGCTACCAGGCCTGGGCCGGCAAGCCCTTCACGCCGACGGCGCTGCCCGTGGCGCTGGAAGCACCTCAGAATGCTTCCCCGGCGGCGGCCGACGCCAAGGCTTCGCCCTTCGAGGGCCGCTGGACGACCAAGATCGAAGTCGGCAGCGAGAGCGTCACGGCGCGCGTCGAGTTCACGACCGAGGCCGGCAAGCTCAAGGGCGTCGCCCGGCTGTCCAAGGACAAGTCGTTCGAGTTGCAGAAGATTCAGGTGGCCGGCAACAAGATCAGCTTCGATTGCGATGCCGTCGAAGCCGAGTTGAGTTTCAGCGGCGAACTCAAGGACGGCATCGTCACCGGCAAGCTGGAAATGCTCGGCAAGAACGATGGTGTCAAGGAAGGCACCTTCACGATGACCCGGCCCTGATACGCTCTACACAACGACTTCCGCCCGCAGCCCCGTTCCGAGGAGCGGGGCTGTGTGCGTCTCAGAGCCTGTGCGAAAAGGGGACGGGACTCGTTGTGCGAAGCATCCGACGGGCCGTTCCGGCAACGAGTCCCGTCCCCTTTTCGCACAGGCTCAGGCGCGCTGGGCGGCGCGATAGGCGCGCTCCATCACGGCGTTGACCGCGCGGCCGGCCTCGCCCGTGACGCGCGGCGGCCGGCCTTCGCGCAGGGCCGCCGTGAAGTCGGCTATCAGCGGGCCGTGCAGGTTGGCGGGCGGCGGCAGTGTTTCGACACGCTGCGTCGCACCGAGATCGACAACCAGCTGGCTGCCGTTGAGCGGACTGGCGCTCAGCCGGCCCTTGGTGCCGATCAGGGTGAACTCATCGACGGCGGCCGGCGTGCCGAAGAAGCATTGCAGCGTGCCGTGCATGCCGCTGCGAAAGCGGAACAGCAGCGACGCACAATCCTCGGCGGCGTGCGGGCCGGTCAGCGTATCGCAGTATGCTTGCACGTCCGCGATGTCGCCGCAAAGATCGAGCATCAGGTCGATGCGATGGCTGCCGATGTCCATCAGCGCACCGCCGCCGCTCTCCTCTGGCAGCACGCGCCAGTAGCCTTCCTCGCCGGGAGCCATGTCCAGCGGCGTGGCGGTGACCGCGGACACCGACAGCAGCCGGCCAATCTCGCCGACCGCCAGCAACTCCTTCAGCCGGGCCACCAGGGGATAGAAGCGCCGATAGTAGGCGACGCCCAGCCGCACACCATGCGCGCGGCAGGCGGCGATCATCGCGTCGCACTCGGCCGTCGTGCGGGCCATCGGCTTCTCGACCAGCACGTGCTTGCCCGCTGCGGCGGCTGCCAGCGTCTGCGGCAGGTGCAGCCGCACCGGCGTGGCGATGTAGACGGCGTCGATCTCCGGATCGGCGAGCAGGTCCACGTCCCGTGCGTAGCCGCGTTCGACCGAGAACGCATGCCGGAATTCCTCCAGCTTGGTGACCTCGCGCCGGCAGACGGCCAGCAACCGGCGATCGGGATCGTCCTGAACAGCGCGGGCCACGCGCTTGCGCACGATGTCCCCGCAACCGAGAATGCCCCAGCGCGTGGTCATGTCACCTCCGGCCGTTCGACGGCAAGCAAAGTCTTCGGAGGTTATAGCTCAACCGACCTTGCGGGCCACGGCCAGGAGAGAAGCGCCCAGGGGCGGACGCAGACCGCGCGCGATGGCCCAGTTCTCGCAACGGGCCAGCGCATACAGAGCGGTGTTGGCCAGTGGGTGGATGCGCAGCTCTTGCATGAACTTTTCCCGGTGATTCTTTTGCCCCGCGCCGGGCAGCCAGCGCGCCAGTCGCCGGCCCAGCCAGAGCACCGGATCGATGGGAGCCATGAAGTGGGTCAAGGTCTCGACCTCGAAACCGTTCTCCTCCAGCCGAGCGCGCAGCAGGCCCGGCGTGTAGCGCCGGTAGTGCCGTGCGTACTCATCCGCGTGGCTCCAGAGGTGCATGTAGGCGGGCACGGTCAGCATCAGCCGGCCGTCGGGCATGAGTACCCGGCGCAGGCATTGCAGGGCGTCCGTGTCGTCGGGCAGATGCTCCAGGACATCGAACAGACCGCACAGGCGGAACGAAGGGCCGAAGGGCAGCGACTGAATGTCCGCGCGCAGCAACGAGCAGTCGGTGCGCTGCCGGGCGTAACGCAGGCCGTGGGCGAGCAGGTCCAGGCCCGTGACCTGACCGGCCCGGCACACGCGTTCGAGGACTTGCAGGACGTTGCCCGTCCCGCAGCCGACTTCGAGGACGCGATAACCGGCGGGCCAGGCGGAGACCAGTTGCTGGACCACCGTGCCGATCAGCTGATTGCGGGCGCGAAACCAGAAATGCCAGGGCTCCGCCTCGAACAACATCTGCTGATCTTGCTCGACGAAGCACTCTTCTGGGGCAGGCGCATCCAGGATCAGCATGGCGCTCATCCGCAGGCCCTCGCTTTCGGTGGTGGCGGCACGGCGAACGACCGTCGGCCGCAACGGAAGCAGCGCACTGCCTCGACGATGCGCGCCTGGTCGTCCTCGCTCAGTCCAGGGTAAAAGGGCAGTCGGACCAGCCGTTGGCTTACATCCTCGGTGACGGGGCAATCACCCGCCCGGCCGCCAAAGCTCCGGCCCATGCGTGACAGGTGCAACGGCAGGTAGTGAAAGACGGCCATGATCTGTTCGCGGCGCAGGTGTTCGAGCAACGCCTGCTGGTCGGCGGCCGTCGGCAGCAGCAGGTAGAACATGTGCCAGGGTTGCGCGCAGTGCGCGGGTACGGTCGGCAGACGGACGTCGTTGTCCTCGGCCCAGTCTTGCAGCTGGCCGGCGTAGCGCTCCCAGACGTGCCGTCGCCGTTCCTGAATGAAAGCGCGGGCTTCGAGCTGCGCCAGCAGCAGCGCCGCCAGCAGGTCGGACGGCAGGAAGCTGGAACCGACGTCCAGCCAGGTGTACTTGTCGGCCTGGCCCCGAAAGAACTGCGCGCGGTTGGTGCCCTTCTCGCGCAGCACCTCGGCCCGCGCCGCATCGGCGGGGTCGTTGAGAATGAGCGCACCGCCCTCGCCGCAGGAGAAGTTTTTCGTCTCGTGGAAGCTCAGGGCCGCCAGCCGGCCGAGGCTGCCCAGCGGCTGGCCGCGATACTTGCCGAGCAATCCGTGGGCGTTGTCCTCAACGACCGCAACTTCGTGCCGGGCCGCAATCGTGTTGATGGCGTCCATCTCGCAACCGACGCCCGCATAGTGGACCGGAACGATTGCCTTCGTGCGCGCCGTCAGCAGATCATCAAGCTGGCGTTCGTCGAGGTTGAGCGTATCGGAACGGATGTCGATGAACACCGGCCGCGCGCCGCGCAGCACGAAGGCGTTGACCGTCGAAACGAAGGTGAACGCCGGCACGATGACCTCATCGCCGGGCTGGATGTCGAGCAGCAGGGCCGCCAGTTCCAGGGCATGCGTGCCCGACGTGGTCAGCAAGACGCGGGGAGCGCCGAGCAGTTCCTCCAGCAGCGCATGGCAGCGATGCGTGAACGGACCATCGCCCGACAAATGACCTGCGGCGCACGCCTGCCGCATGTAGTCCAGGCCCGTTTCCAGCGACAGCGGCCGGTTGAAGGGGATCGGTTGCATGCGTTACCTTCACACCTTGGCGGTCGTTACTTCCGGATGGACGCGACCTCTCCCCACGGTGCGCAGCCTGGTACACACCATAATATGGTGGGTGTAGGGGATGCGCAGCAGGTCGTGCCGCACGTGGCTGCGCACATGGTCGAATGCCGCGCCGGCCAGGGCGACATAGCCCTGGGAGTCACGCACGTATCGGCCGCGGTCCAGATACAGCAGCCAACGGGCCAGGCGCGACTGCCCCGGTACGTAGCAGCCATCAAAGGTCACCAGTCGACCGCCAGGCTTTAACGCCCGATAAGCCATCGACAGCAACTGTGTGGCCTGCTGATCGTTCAGATGGTGCAGCAGGCCATTGGCCATGACGAGGTCGTAGCTGCCGGGTTCATCGACTACGAGGCCCGCTACGGACTGACAACGGAACTCGCCCCGCCCACCGAACCGGGATCGCGCAGCGCGAATGTAGCGTTCATCCATGTCGATGCCCACATAGTCCACGGCCGGCAGGTAAGCCACCACGTCGCCGGGGCCGCAACCGATGTCGAGCACGCGCTGCCCCGCCAACGGTCGCACGTAGTCGCGAAGGTAGACGGTGCGATAGCCGCCGCCGATGGCGCGGATGAAGGTACGGTAGCCGATCGGCAGCTTCAGGACATTTCGTGCGTCGAACAGGAACATGGAGGGGCCTCTTTCGCAGCATGCGATCGGCGCGTGTCCGCAGCTGCTCATGCAGCGCGAACGGCCTTGAAACGCGGGTTCTTATGCATCTGACGGATGTCCGTGCGCTGTTTCGATCACAGCCCTCGTTGTTAGGTTCCCATCGTCTGCCCCACCCGGTTCAGGATCTCGGCGGCGCAGGTGACGGACTCGCCATCCAGCTGCACTTGCTGCACCAAGAGTGGGGTATCGCCAGTCAGCACAACCACCCCTAGTCCTGGGTGAACCTCGACCACCCGCCCAGGAATGGCACCGATGTAGGGACGGGCCTGAGGCATACGCGCCGTGGACCAGACGCGCAGTCTGCGACCGGAGAACTGGGTGTAGGCCCCCGGGTAGGGGAAGGTCGTCGCCCTGACCAGATTGTGAATCCGCGTGGCCGGCGCATGCCAATCAATCCGATTATCTTCGGGCAGCCGTTTGCAGGTGTAGGTTGCCTCGGCGTGGGTTTGCGGGCGGCGCGGTGCGGTGCCCGCAAGCAAGGCCGACAAGTTTCGCTCCAGCAAGTCCAGGTAGGCCAGCGTGACGGCTTCCATCGTGTCGGCAATCCGGTCGTCGGGGCCAATGGGCACGGTCTGCTGATCGACAATGTCCCCGGCATCGACCTCGTCGGTCATGGCGAACAGGGTTGCGCCGGTTTCCGATTCGCCATTGAGCATAGCCCAAACCGTGGGAGCGAAGCCCCGGTAGCGGGGCAGCAAGGAATCGTGGAAGACGAAACTGCCTCGCCGCGCCTGCCGGTAGACGTGGGCCGGCACCAAATAGCGCCAGCTGACGGCCAGCAACAAGTCGACGGTCGTCTGCTTCCAAAAGTGTTCCCACCGTGGGCCGCCCACCTGGCGAGCTTCATGGAAGGTTCCCCCGCAAGCATGCGCGCGGGCCTGAATGGCTTCCAGAAAAGGCGGCTCCCAGGGAGTTTCGGGAAAACTGAAGACGACCAACTCGGTTCCCGGTGGGACGATTTGCGCCAGCTTGTCGAGGAACCGGCAACCGCGTTGGGTGGCGGCAAGCAAGACGACGCGCATAAGTGCCTCTAGCCGTCTTCGCGGACCTGGTGGCGAATCGTATAGGAGGGGCGGTCCAGCATGCGGTAGTAGATGCGCGCCAGATACTCCCCCAGAATGCCGAGGGTGAACATTTGGATGCCGGCGAAGAGGGCAATGATGGACGCCAAAAAAGGGAAACCGGGCACACTGCTGCCTTCGATCAGATACCGGCCCACGACCGCCACGAGTACGACGAAACCGAACACCGCGGCGCAGAGTCCGACCAGGCTGGCCAGGTGCAGCGGCGCTGTGCTGAACCCGGTCAGCAGATTGAGTCCGTGAATCATCAGCTTCCGCAGGTTATAGTTCGACCGACCGACACGGCGCGGTTCGTGCCGGACCCCGACGGACGCGAACTGGTTGGTGCCCCAGGACAGCAGGACGTCGATCGAGACGAAGGGGCCGCGGTACTCCGCGAAACTGTCGCGCTGCCGCGTTCGGAACGCACGAAATGCACTGACGTGCCGGGCCGTCGCCACCCCCATGACGTGACGCAGGATCCGTTTCGTGAGGATGGACGCTCCGTCGCGCCACCAACCATGCTGTTCGCGGCGGGGTACGCCATAAACTACATCGTGGCCCTCGGCGAGTTTCTCCAGCAACCGCGGGATCTCTTCCGGCGGGTTCTGCAAATCGTCGTCCAGAGTGACGATCACTTCCATCCGAGCCGCCCGGATGCCACAGAGCAGCGCGTTGTGCTGGCCGAAGTTGCGGCCCAGGTCGATGCCGCGGACAGCGGGCTCGCCGGCGGCCAACTCGCGGAGGACTTCCCAGGTGCGGTCGCGGCTGCCGTCATTAACCGGAATGATCTCGAACGCCGCGCCGCGCGGCGCCAGCACTCGTTCCAACCGCCGCACCAACTCGGGCAGCGTGGCAGCGCTGTTGAACACCGGAATGACCACCGAAACGGTGTCAGCGTGCATTGCCGGAGTCCTCGTTGCGAGCCGCATTCGTACCAGTGAGCAGCACTGGCTTCCCGGTCACTTCGACCACGGTGATCGTGAAACGCCCGGCGTCACGCGGCACCGTCCGTTGCCGCAGCACCCGGCATTGCCAGCCGAGCCGTTGAATCGCAGCCTGGCATTCCGCCAAACGGTCTCCCTCGCTGGACAGCAGGGCAATCCGGAAGGGCGGCATCAGTGGGTAGTCGCCCATCGGGTTCTTGCCGGACAGCATTGGGAACTCGGTGTTGAGCAGACTGTACAGGTACAGGTGCGTGCTGGAAATCATTGTGAACAGGCGATAGCCCGGGTCTTCTTGCGAATACCAGAACCAGACCTTGGTCGCCGTGCCCGATTTCTGCACTTCGCGGACGGCCTGCGCGGTCATGCGGAACGCTTGTACCCGGTCGCCCGTGAAAGAGTCTGCTTGCAGCAAATCGGGCGCGCTGCTGGCGGCAGCCAGGGAGTTCGGGGCCTGGACGAAGGAATTGCAAAGTGCCAGCAGCAGCAAGGCGGTCCACGGGCCAGTGCGCCCCACGCGCCTCAGCAGCACAGCGGTAACGG
>JAEUIF010000067.1 GCA_016795185.1 Planctomycetia bacterium
GCGCACGGCTTTGCGAATACGCGGTTGATCGATGGCCGGCGGCCTGGCGTCGCTCATGGCACGGCTCCGTTCGCGGATGCAGGTCGGCGCGAGCGCGTGGGGACAGGCAAACGGCCGGCGTGTTGTGGGTGGGAGAGGTTCATGGCAGTGAAAGTTATAGACGCGACCCGGCGCAAGTCAACTTGCGGCCGTAGGTCAGGCTTTCCAGCCTGACTGAAGCGCCGCCGACTATTGACTTGTCGCGGACACTTCCGTCAGGCTGGAAAGCCTGACCTACAAGAAGTGCTTGCAATTTCGATACACGGCGGGATGATGGCGTCACCTGAACCATGCCCGCAGTATCGGAGCAACCACCATGTCCGCTCTCCCGCGCCGTCGTTTCCTGCAAGCCGCTGCTGTCGCCGCCGCTTCTGCCGCATTGCCACAGGCCCGGGTCGCCGTCGCGGCCGATGACAAGCCGCTGAAGTTCAAATTGGGCCTGGTCACCTACAACATCGCCGCCGCCTGGGACCGGCCGACCATCATCAAGGTCTGCAAGGCGACGGGCATCGGCGGTGTCGAGTTCCGCACCACGCACAAGCACGGCGTTGAGCCATCGCTGTCGGCCGACGCCCGGCAGGAAGTGAAAAAGCAGTTCATCGATGCAGGCGTCGAAATCTGGGGCACGGGCAGCGTCTGCGAGTTTCATGCGCCCGACGCCGGCGTCGTCAAGAAGCACATCGAAGACTGCAAGAAGTTCGTGCAGTTGACGGCTGACATCGGCGGCAAAGGGGTGAAGGTCCGGCCCAACGGGCTGCCCAAGGACGTGCCGATCCCGAAAACACTGGAGCAGATCGGCAAGGCGCTGCAAGAGTGCGGCCAGGCGGCGGCCAACGCGGGCATCGAAATCTGGGTCGAGGTCCACGGCGCGGGCACCTCGCACCCGCCGCACGTCAAGACCTTCATGGAGCACTGCGGGCATCCAAAAGTCGGCCTGACCTGGAACTCGAACGCCACGGACCTGAAAGACGGTTCGGTCGCGGAGTACTTCAAGCTGCTGCAACCGTGGATTCGCTCCTGTCACATCAACCAACTCCACCACGACGCGGACAAGAAGTACCCATACCGCGAGCTGTTCCGCCTGCTGCGCGGCATGGACTACGACCGTTACACGCTGATCGAGTTGGGGAAAGCAATGCCCGACGTGGAGTCGAGCGAGGAGTTTCTGCGCTATTACAAGGCGCTGTGGCTAGAGCTGGCGCGCGGCTAACAGTGTTTCACCATTCGGAATTCTTCGCGGAAGCGTGGAATAGCTAAATCCTTCTCAGCGTTAGGACGAAAGTTCGGAAGGCATTACACAAGCCTGAAGCGCCAGCGAAGGAAACGATGTCCTTCGCTGGCGCTTCAGGCTTGTGCCGGTCAAGACTTGGGACCCGACCACGGGGAGCAGCGACAGTCGGAGCGCCTGACCAAGCGGTTGGTACGGCGTCTGGAAAGTCTCGGTCATAAAGTCACTCTGGAAAAGTCATCCGCTGCGCGAGTTATTTTTCAGAGCAGCAGCCGAAAAGCGGCTTTTGTGCACCTCTCGCCAATCCATCCGGGGGCGCTCCCCGTCTATAGGGTGTCACCATCGTCTACCCCATTCATGGATTTCAAAGGCGGAGGTTCCTCCATCATGCGACGTAAGCTTCTTGCCGCCGCGGCGGCCGGCGGCGTGGCGCTGTCCACCGGGTTGTTCGTGCATTTTTCGGGCGGCGTCGCACATTCCGGCGCGGAGCCGAACTCGGCGCTGCAACCGGCCAGCAAGGGCTCCGCCACCCAGTTGCCCATCAACCAGGTCGTCCTGTTTTCCAGCGGTGTCGGCTACTTCCAGCGCCAGGGCGAAGTCGAAGGCAATAACCGCATCGACCTCTCGTTCCCGGTCCAGGACGTGAACGACTTGCTCAAGAGCATGGTGCTGCAAGACATGGGCAACGGCCATGTCAGCGCCGTCAGCTACGATAGCCAGGCCCCCGTCGAGAAGACCCTCCGTTCGTTCGCCATCAACCTCACCGGCAATCCGACCTTCGGCGGCATCCTCAATCAGGCGCGCGGCGAAAAGGTCGAAGCGATCCTTCAGCAGTCCACGACGCAGCCGGGCACCATCACCGGCGTCATCATGGGCGTCGAGCAGAAGCGTGAAGCCGTCGGCAAGGAAGTCGTCGAAGCGGAGTTCATCAATCTGTGGTGCGCGGAAGGCATGCGGAGCATCCGCATGAGCGATATCCAGCGCGTGCGCTTCCTGAACCCGGTGATGGACAGTGAGGTCAAGAAAGCCCTCGAAACCCTGTCGTTGTCGCACGACACCCAGAAGAAGGCCGTCAGCATCAGCTTCGCGGGGGAAGGCAAGCGCACCGTGAAGGTCGGCTACGTGGTCGAGAACCCGATCTGGAAGACCAGCTATCGGTTGGTCATGAAGGACAAGGGCAAGCCCTACCTGCAAGGCTGGGCGGTCGTCGAGAACACGCAGGACGAGGACTGGAACAACGTCCGCATGTCGCTGGTGAGCGGCCGGCCGATCAGCTTCCAGATGGACCTGTATCAACCGCTGTTCGTCAACCGTCCGGTGGTCGAACCGGAACTGTTCGCCTCGCTGCGTCCGCCGACCTACCAGGGCGCGATGGAGAAGGCGGCGCAGCAACTGGGGCAAGCGCCTGGCTTCGGCGGCGGCGGCTTCAACGGTCGGGCGGGGCGCGGCCCCGCGCCGGAGGCCGATGCGCTGGCTCGCAAGTCCGACAAGGACCGCAACGAAGCCCGCGAGCAAGCGCTGTACCTGATGAAGAACAACGCCATCGACCCAGGCAAGAGCGTGTCGTCCGCCGCTGCCGCCACCGAACTGGGCGACTTCTTCCAGTACGCCATCGAGCAGCCGGTCAGCCTGGCCCGCCAGAAGTCGGCCATGCTGCCCATCGTCACCCAGGAAATCGATGGGACCAAGGTCAGCATCTACAACCAGAACACGCACCCGAAGTTTCCGCTGCTGGGCCTGAAGTTCAAGAACACGACCGACCTGCACCTGATGCAAGGTCCGATCACCGTGTTCGAGGGCAACAGCTACGCGGGCGATGCCCGCATCCTCGACCTCCAGCCCAAGGAAGAGCGGCTCATCAGCTACGCCATCGATCTGGGCACCGAGGTCGAACCGGTGGTCGCCAACCCGACCGACCGCATCATCAAGGTCAAGATTACGCGCGGCATCGTCGAGGCCACGCACAAGATCAACCAGAGCAAGACCTACAACGTCAAGAACCGCTCGCAGCACGACCGCACGCTCATCGTCGAGCATCCGTACCGGGCCGAGTTCAAGCTGATGGCCCCGGAGAAGTTCAACGAACGGGCACGCGACGTCTATCGCTTTGAAGTTCCGGTCAAAAGCCAGGGCACGGCCAAGCTCGACGTGGTCGAGGAACGCGACACGCTGCAATCGGTGACGCTGTCCAACACGGATGACCAGACGTTGCGTTTCTTCATCAACCACAACGTCAGCAGCCCGGCGGTGAAGAAGGCGCTGGAGGGTGCGGTGGGGCTCAAGAACAAGGTCGCCGACACCCAGCGCGAGCTGGCGCACGCCAACCAGCAACTGAAGGACATCACCGACGACCAGAACCGGCTGCGGGCCAATCTCAAGGAAATGCCGCCGACCGCCGCCGCCTACAAGCGGTATCTGGAGAAGTTCGACAAGCAGGAAACCGAGATCGAGCAGCTGCGCGAAAAGATCAAGCAGTTGCAAAACCAGGCGTTCCAGCAGCGCCGCGCGTTCGAGGATTACTTGACCGCGCTGAACGTCGACTGAGCGTCGGACCAAAAACGTCAAGCCGCGAGCCGAAGGCGAGCGCTCTCCAGCGCCTGCCATCGGCTCGCGGCTTTTTCGTGGGCGGTATTCTCCCGGGAGCCGGGTTGTGACGCCCGGCTCCCGGTCCGACATAAGCTCTACTGCGAGACTCCCACCGGAGTGGCCGACCCAATAACCACTTGATCCAGCGAGTTGGCGCCTCTGCCCAGGAGGATGGGCAGTGCCGGTTTCCCGCAATTCCAGCACACAGCAGAGCTCGGCTAGTTTCATCACCGGGCGTCATTCGTCGCCGCGGCTCACCACCAGGGTGAATTCATGGGCGGGGATTTAGCGTCCGAAGGCCGAGTTGTCAAGAGAAATTTGCAGCAGCGAATCAGATTATCAGATTTTGTGCCTTTGCTGGCTGGTTCGCGATGCTGCTAAAGCACCGTGCGAACCTCTGGAGCGGTCC
>JAEUIF010000074.1 GCA_016795185.1 Planctomycetia bacterium
CTACGGGGGGGGCGGGGGGGGCGTCCCCCGGGGGTGGCCACGGCCGCGCCCTGCCGCTCACAACCGCGGGCGCCCGCCCGCCGCTCGCCTGGCTTGAATAACGAATGAGGTTCGCATGAACATCCCGCACTACTTCGCGCCGCCTGCTGGCTTCGTTTCCCGGCGTCAGTTTTTGCGGCGCGCCGGCAATGGCTGCGGATTGCTGGCGCTGGCGAGTTTGTTGAGCGATGAGGGTTTGCTGGCAAAGCCGTCAGCAGCAGCGGGGCCGCTGGCGCCTAAAGCAGGACACTTTCCGGCGAAGGCCAAGTCCGTCATCTATCTGTTCATGAACGGCGGGCAAAGCCAGGTCGATACCTGGGACTACAAGCCCGAACTCGAAAAGCGCGACGGCGTGGCGCTGAAAGGCTTCGACAACAATACCGGTTTCTTCACGGACCAGGTCGGCCCGCTGCTGAAATCGCCCTTCCAGTTCGAGCGCAAGGGCCAGAGCGGCATCTGGGCCTCGGAGATCTTCCCAAAAATCTCCGAGCACGTCGATCGCATGGCCTTCATCTACTCCTGCTGGACCGATTCCAACAATCACTCGCCCGCCCTGTTCAAGGTTAACACCGGCATGGCGCGCATGGGCTTTCCGTGCCTCGGCGCGTGGGTGACCTACGGACTGGGCAGCGAAAGCCAGAACCTGCCAGCCTTCGTGGCCATGTACGATACGCTCGGCCGCGGGCTGCCCAAGGGCCATTCGCAAAACTGGGGTGCGGGCTTCCTGCCGAGCGTCTATCAGGGCACCGCGCTGAAGCCGCAGGGCGCGCCCATCGACGACCTCTATCGCCCGAAGGAAATGGACGCCGACCAGCAGCGGGCGCAACTCGACTTGCTGGCGAAACTGAACCGCCAGCAGGCCGAGCAGCGGCCGGGCGAATCCGACCTGGCGGCGCGCATCGAGTCTTTTGAACTGGCCTATCGCATGCAACTGGCGGCGCCGGAAGCCCTCGACATCGCGCGGGAACCGCTGCCGGTCCAGAAGCTATATGGCATCGACAATCCGAAGTGCGCCCATTTCGCCAAGCAGTGCCTGATGGCCCGTCGGCTGGTCGAGCGCGGCGTGCGCTGTGTGCAGATTTATTCCGGCGGCATGGAAAACGAACGCAGCTGGGACGGGCACATCGACATCGCCGGCAACCACCGGCAGTTCGCGGGCGAAACCGACATTCCCATCGGGGCCTTGCTCACCGACCTGCACCAGCGCGGCCTGCTCGATTCGACGCTCATCGTCTGCAATGGCGAGTTCGGCCGGCTGCCGGTGTCGCAGAAAGGCGCGAAGCCGGGCCGCGACCATAATCCCCATGCGTTTACCACTTGGTTGTGCGGCGCGGGCGTCAAGGGCGGCACGACCTTCGGCGCGACCGATGAAATCGGCCTGCGGGCCGAGGTGGACCGCGTCAGCATTCACGACCTGCATGCGACCATTCTGCACCTGCTCGGCCTGGACCACACCAAGCTGACCTATCGCTATAACGGCCGCGATTTCCGACTGACCGATGTCTACGGCAGCGTCGTCAAGGCGGTGCTGGCGTAGGATCGGAAGGAATTACCGCAAACGGCTGTCAGCGTTGCTTTGCTCCGAGATCGAAGGGCATGGTGTGCAGCCGCACGCGCGTCGGTATGGCCGGGTTGCGGCGTGGCGCAGCGTCGTCAATTTGCTGCTGGGCCTTCAGGCAGATCAAGCCCGCTGCCGACACGCGCAGCAGGTGGATGCCCGCCCGGAAGGCGATGAAGCCGTAGAAGGTCAGCGGAATGACCTGGATGAAGCGCGGCGGCGTCATCAGCATGAGCGCGAAGCAGTGGTAGAAGACCCACAGCCCGGCGGCGAGCAAGCCCCAACCGGCAATCTCGCGCAGCCAGAACAGCAGCAGTACCCACCAGCCAAAAAGTCCGCGCGCCAGTGCGAAAAATGTCTTCATGGCCTTCCTCGGAATAGCCCTTCTTATTCGGTCGGCGGCAGCGACTCGCGGCGTCGCCAGTGCCGTAGGCGTGCCCAGGCCAGCCAGCGGTTGGCCCGCCGTTGCTCCGTTCGCGATTCCTTCCACCAGACGTCTTGCAGGAACAGGCTGGCTTCCGCTGGTGACATGCGCTCGCGCGCCAGGTAGTTCAAGAACGTCGCGGCCAAGAGTGCGGCCAGTCCCAGCGTCCAGAGCAGGACAACCAACCGCCATAACACCGGTGCCAGACCCAGTTCGTTCAGGTCTTCCGGCAGCCAGGCCCAGGCCAGCTGCGCCGCGCCGGTCCAGAAGGCGATGACGGCGAGCAGAATCAACAATTCGCGCGCCGGCACCGCACGCTGCGACGGACCACGCAACGGCACGCCCGTCGGCCGACGCAGCAGTCCGGCGCGCGGGTCGGCGGGCAGCACGCCGCGACTCAGCCCTTGCAAACGGAACTGGGCGCTGATGTAGCCCAGCACCGCCGCACATTGCAGCAGGTCGGCGGTGTCGAGCAGTTCATCGCGCGGCATGCCCCCCAGCCAGTGGTCGAAGATCATTTGCAGAATTAACGACAGCAGCAGCATGACTGGCGCCAGGCTGAGCCGGCTATAGATGCCCAGCAAGCCGACGCACAACGGCAGCAGCGACCACATGCCGTAGCCGCGGTACAGCAGGACCACCACCAGCACGAGCAACGCTGCCAGGCAGAACGTTTCGTAGTTCTGCACGGCAGTCCGCTCGGGTGAATCGGGTAGCGTGGTTTTCATGGCAGTTCGTTAAACTCGCGGCGCGCTGCGCACCGTGCGCAACCGGTCAAGGCGTTCCACGATCAGGCGGGCGGGCTCTTCGCCCTGGGCGCAGATCACCGGCACGCCGAGGCGGGCAAACGTCCGCCGTAGTTCAAAGAACGCGGCGTGAAAGCGCTGCGTGATGGCCTCGCGAATCGTCGGGTCCAGGTCGCCGACCAGGGCCGCGCCGGCGAGCGTGCCCGGCGGGTGGGCGCGCGGCACCGTCGCGCCCGTCCGGCCCGGCGGGGGGATGCCCGGCGGCCAGGGGCAGACCACAAGCACCTGATGATGGCGGGCCAACGTCACCTTGACGGCCTTCAGCAATGGCTCAAGGCGTTCCGTCAATTCCAGCAAGTCGGCCAGCAACACGAACATCTCATTGTCGTGGCCCTTGCCCACCGCGCGCAGCAACGAGTTGGCCAGCACGTCGATCTTTTCGGGCGAGGCGAAGCGATAACGCCCGTGAGAATCGTACAGCGGCAAGGGCAGCGGCACGCGATGCTCGGCCAGGAAGCGCTGCACGCGAACGGCGAACTGCCGGTCGTCTTCCAGCAGCAGGCCCAATCCGCCGGGAGCCAGCCCGTCGCGCACCGACAGCACGGCCGCCATTTGCTTCCGCCAGCGGTACATGCGGCGGCGGCGCGGGAAGAGCATGGTCAGGATGCGGAAGATCATCAGCAGCAGGGCCAGTGCCGACAGCGCGAGCGCGGCGATGCCCAGGTTGCGCGGGCCGAACGCGCTGCCCCGCGTCGATTTCGCCAGGAAGACCCAGAGCGCCGTCGCCCCGTACAGCGACAGCCCGCCGACCACGACGGCGATGTACGGAAACAGCCAGTACAGGAAATCGGCCAGGCGCGGGTGGGGAATGGTCCAGATCGAGCGCGGCGCGAGCCAGGCCAGCCAGCCGGGGAAGGCATTGACTTCGGGCCGCAACTGTTCAGGATAGACTTCCTGCGCGAAGGCATGGCCCAGCGGCAATAGCGTGTCGGTGTCGGCCTCGCCCGTGGCGGGTTCCTGGCCGGCGGCGTCGGCCAGCAGGTTCATCACGTCGCTGAGGTGGCGGCGCGTACGTGCCGGCCGCAGTAGCTGCATGCCGTGCTCGTCGAACAGTGCCAGGCCGACTGGATCGCGGTTGCCGATGGATGCCTGGGCCACGGCGGCGGCGATCTCCGCGAGTCGCGATAGTGCCGTGCGGTTTGCCGCGCCCAGCCGCACCGAGTTGGAGACATCGACCAGCAGCGTGCAGCGCACCGGCACGTCGCTCTCGAATTCCTTGGTGATGAGCTTGTCGCGGCGCGCGGAGACTTTCCAGGCGATGGTGCGCGGCGGGTCGCCGGGCAGGTAGTCGCGCAGGTCGAGCAGTTCGCTGCCGGAACCGGGCCGTCGATGCCGATGCACGCCCGGCGGCGGCAGCAGGTTGTAGCGCTTGGTCAGCGAGGCGGTGGCGTCCACGTCGCCCAGGATCGGCAGCACGCGCCGCACCACCACCGCGGTCACGAAGGTCCGGTGGTAGAAGAAGCCTTGCAGGTCGGCGACTTCGACGCTCACACCCTCGAAGCGCACCAGGCCGACGCCCAGGCAGCGGATGCGATAGCGAATCTCCGCCGGTGCGTCGGGCGCCAGCGAACCTTCCCACCAGCTTTGCCCATCGGGTTGCTCGACGCCGAACGGCGCGCGGTCGCCCAGGCGCACATAGGGCAGACTCGACAGCCCCTGGAGCCGAATCTTCACCCGCACCTCGAAGCTGCGTTCAGCCCAGAGACTGGCTGCCACGCCGCGCTCGTCGTGCAGCGCGCGTTCGACCACAATCTGGGGGACCGCTAGCTGCAAGCGTGTCGCGAAGACTAGCCATTCGCCGAGGAACCAGAGCAGGAGGGTCAGGCTGACGAGCGTCAGCGGCAGGTGGCCGTCTGGCGGCACCAGCGCGGCCACTGCCAGGAAGGCGGCGACCACGATGAGGAACCAGTAGCCGCGCGAGGTTAGCATAATGAGTTTTCGCCGTTTGCGGCCTGGCGCGAGGTTACTTCGACAGACCGTCAAACAGTGTCAACATGGGCAACTGAATGGCCAGCATGGCCAGGAAAAAGCCGACGACGGGCAGCAACCCGCCCAGCACGAACCAGGTCCAGAGCAGCAAGCGCGGCGGCCGACGCCGGTGCAGCAGGTACTGCATGCCAAAATCCGCGCCGAACAGAATGACCAGCAAAACCGGAGCCAGGAACCAGAGGGTCGCGAGCATGTCGGCTACGTTCAGCACGGCAACTGTCAGCACCGGCAGTGCCATGCCGAAGTCAGCGAAGATGCGCTGATACCGGGGCACGAACACCAGCAAGTAGACCAGCAGCGGACTGGCCAGCACCGCATGGACCAGCGCCAGCAAGCCGGCGATGACCAGGTCGGCCGTGGAAGTTGATGCTCGGTACTCCGGCAGCGGGCTGTCGTAGGGCGGCGGCGTTGGCTGCGCGGTGATGGCCGTGGGGTCCATGATTCACTCTCAGGTACGTCGGGCTTTCCAGCCCGACTGTCACGCCCTCGACATGCGACTTCGTGCAGCCGTGAGCACCTGTCGCCGGCGCTGCGTGTCGGGCTGGAAAGCCCGACGTACAGATCTCACGCGGTTTCGAGCACCGGGACCGATTGCAGCAGTTCCTGAATCACGTCCGAAACCTGCTTGCCTTCCACCTCGGCTTCGGGGCGAATGATGAGCCGGTGGGCCAGCACGCCCTGCGCCACCGACTGCACGTCCTCGTGGGTGAAGTAATTCCGGCCGTCGAGCAGGGCGCGGGCGCGGGCGCAGCGCAGCAGGCACAGCGAGGCTCGCGGGCTGGCCCCCAGCACCAGGTCGGGATGATCGCGGCTGGCGTCGGCCAGCGAGACGATGTAGTGCAGCAGCGCGTCGGTACCGTGGACGGCCGGCAGTTGCCGTTGCACGTTCATCAGCAGGTCGGGTGTGAAAACCTGCTCCGGTTCCACCGACGGCGTGCTCAGCAGTTTCAGCATCTCGACTTCGCGATTGTGGCCGGGATAGCCCATGTTGATCCGCAGCAGGAAACGGTCGAGCTGAGCTTCCGGCAGACGGTAGACGCCTTCCTGTTCGACGGGGTTCTGCGTGGCCATCACCATGAAGGGCTGCGGCAACGGTAACGTGGTGCCCTCGATGGTCACCTGGTTTTCCTGCATGGCTTCGAGCAAGGCCGATTGCGTCTTGGCGGGGGCGCGGTTGATCTCGTCGGCGAGCAGAATCTGACAGAAGATCGGCCCTTTGCGCAGGATGAATTCGTTGACCTTGCGGTCGAAGATGTAGGTGCCGGTCACGTCCGAGGGCAATAGGTCGGGCGTGAACTGCACCCGCTGATACTGGCCGCCCATCACCTTGGCGAAGGCTTTCGAGAGCGTGGTCTTGGCGACGCCGGGCACGCCTTCGAGCAGCACATGCCCCTGGGCCAGCAATGCGATCAGGAATTGCTGCGTCACTGCTTCCATGCCGACGACGACGCGGCCGACCTGCTCCTGGGTCCGGTCGCGCAGCTTGCGCACCTGCTCGGCCAGTTGGCGAATGGCCATGCCGTCGGGCGCTGCGTTGGTTTCGACTGTCATGCCGTTCCTCGAACAAGCTGGCAAACCGGAGGCCAGAGCAGTTTGCAACTGGCTGGAGTGGTCCGCACAGCGGACCCTACAAATTGGTGTAGGGTCCGCTGTGCGGACCGCACCACCGGAGCCGTCTTACCGTCCATTGGCCGCCACCGGAGCCGTCGTCAAGCGGATCGTGCCGTCGGCTAGGGCCACGCGGACCACGCGCAGTTCATCCTGCAAGCGCCGCAATTCCTGGGCACTCACCGGCTCCGGGACGCGGCTCGTCGCCAGTTGCCAGAGCCGTTGCGTCTGCTGTTCCAGCCGGCGGCGTTCGCCCTCGTCGCCGCGCACGACAATGTGCGGCGCGGCTGGTGGTGGGCCAGCGGTCAGCTGTGGAAAAAGCTGGCGGGCCAGCCGGTGCGCGGTTTCCCAGTAGTTATTCCGACGAATCAGCTCGCGATTGCGCCGTTCCGTCAGATTGCCCACCGGGGCCACCTGCTCCAGGGTGATGGCCAGCAGCGGTTCGGCGCGCTCGACGCGGTGTCGCGCGGCAAGCAAGCGCCAGATGCCGTAGAGCAGCAACGCGCCGGTCAGCAACAGCAGCACAAGCCGCCAGAGTTGTACCGGCCGCATGCGGTCGTTGATGAAGCGGTTGGGAAAGTCCTGTTCATCGACCTTGGCGATCAACTGGTTGCCGGCCTCGATCAGCTGGCCTTCCGTGGGCATGGGCAGCGGCGGCGGTTCCTTCAGGGCCACGTTGAAGTTCGTGACGATGCCGCCGTCCTCGACGAACAAGACTTCGGCGCGCTTGCCGTCCTCGGTCAGCCAGTGGATCGCGTTGCAGGCGAAGAAGAAGTTGTCGTTGTCCGGCTGCAAGATCATGTCGTTGATGAAGACGCTGTGGTCGCCCAGCACCAGCACGCGCCCATGCCGGAGTTGCCCGCTGGCCGCAAACGGATACTGCCGGTCCGCCGCCAGGTCGTCCGGTGTCTTCTCGCCAAAGGTGCCAGCCGGAAACCAGGCCACGGGCCGCAACGGACTGGTGATGCCCAGCGTTAGATGGCTGGGCCGGTTGGTGGCGATGCGGTCCACCTGGAAGAACAGCGGGTCGGTGCGGTCGAAGGATGAGATCAGGATGCAGTCGTCCGAGCGGCGATAGGCCGCAGCCGAGCGCCGGTCGATCTTGAGATAGTCGCCGGACACGCGCAGGCGAAAGGAGCTTTCGAGGGCGTCGCGCCCCGTCTTGCGGTCGGTGGCCACCAGCAGCGCGCCGCCCTGCTGCACGAAGGCCGCCAGCGAAGTCCGGCCGAAGCGCTTCAGGAAGCCGGTATCGCCCAGCACCACCAGCAACACCTGCGAGACGTCGCCATTGCTGATGCGCTGGTTGAAAGTGGCATCGTCCAGCGGCTTGATGTTGAACTTCTGCTTGAGGATGGCCCGCAGCGCGTGGCTGCCCTGGCCGAACGGCACCTGCGGTTCCTGGGCCGGCGCGGCAGTGGACAGCCATAAGAGCACGAGGAGGCCGAACAACATTGCCAACCGAAGTGTGGCGCGGCCGATTAGCCCCGAAGGGGCGACCTGGCGAACTAGCCCCGGAGGGGCGACAGATGGTAGCCCAGGGCGCAAGCCCTGGGAATCGGCGCGAATGTGGTATTCGCAGCCCCGGAGGGGCGAAAG
>JAEUIF010000929.1 GCA_016795185.1 Planctomycetia bacterium
GCGCTCCAGCAAAGCCTTCTTGAGCTTGGCCGGGTAGATATAGCGGGTCGGGGCGGCCTGCACGAAACCGAGGAAGTCCCGTTCCGTGACGACCATCTCCACCACGGCCCGATCCTTGTCCACCTCGACGAGCTTGTAAGCGATGCGCTTTTCATCGACCCCTTCCGGGACCAGCTTGCCTTCCGGCCCGGCCAGCTTCGTCACTTCCAGATGCACGGCCGAAGCGCCCGGCTTGGTCCCCGCCCAGAATTTGTAGTACGGGTTCGCGACCAGGTCTTCCTGCGTCTGGGCCGACGAGGCGGCCAGGAGCGTGAGAATGCCGACCGCGAGGAAGCCGCGAAGGTGGCGCGTCATGACCAGACTCCTGAGATGATTGGTGGAACGAAGGCAGGCTCATTCATAAGGGCGGCGGTGCGCGGAGTCAATTGGGCGGGCTGTTTTTGCCCTTCATCGGACGTTCTCCCCAGTTTCCGCACGGCATCTTCACCAACCATCTGGTTGACAGCCGAAATGTGCCTGGCTAATAATAGCCCAGGTTCCAGTTCCTCTCTTTATCCGGCAGGCCAACCATGAGCGACCTCAATCGCCGCGAACTGCTCAAGGGCATCCTGGGGAAGCTCGCGCAAGCCACTGGCACGGTCGTCGTCGCCAGCGCGGCGCTGTCGTTGCCCGGCGTGCAGGGGCAGCCGCCGGTGGCAGGCGAGCAGCCTGTCGACGACCTGCTGGACCGGGCCGACCGCCTCAGCGCGAGCCACCCCGCGCCGTCTCCGGAGGCCGAGGATGCTTGCAACACTTTTCTCAACGGCGGGTTTCGCAACACGCCGCTGGGGGCGTTTCGCAATACGCCGCTGGGCGGCTTCCGCAACACGCCCTTGGGCAACTTCCGCAATACGCCCGTGGGCGGCTTCCGCAACACACCCCTGGGCAGCAGCTTCGCCAATGGCGGTTGGCCCAACGGGACCATGAGCGGCTTCCGCAACGGCGGTTGGCCCAACATGGGCTGGCATAACTGGTGGTGAGCCGCGGCGCGCTGCGCGGAACGCCGTCGGCCGAGGGCGGTCCCGTAGGTCAGGCTTTCCAGCCTGACGCGAATCGCTGGCTGGCCTGTCAGGCTGGAAAGCCTGACCTACGACATCGCTGGCTGGCTTGTCCGGCTGGAAAGCCTGACCTACGACATGGACTCAGATTCTGCTGCCAAACGCAGAGGGCTCGACCATGCTTGCCGGCCCTCTCGAACTGCTCGTCCTCCAGCCGACGCCGTTCTGCAATATCGATTGTTCGTACTGCTACCTGCCGAATCGGCAGTCCACGCACCGGATGTCTCGGGAGGTGCTCGACCAGACCCTGCGCTGGGTCTTCGCCAGCGGTCTGGCGCGTGTGCCATTCGTCCTGCTCTGGCACGCGGGCGAACCGCTGGTGCTGCCGGTCGGCTTCTACGAAATGGCCGACGACCTGCTCCTCCGGCACAACGAAATCGGTCTGCCGGTCCTCCAGTCGTTTCAGACCAACGCGACCCTGCTGAACGCCGACTGGTGCCGGTTCTTCCAGCGGCCGAACGTCCACCTGGGCGTGAGCGTGGACGGTCCCGGGTTCCTGCACGACCGTTGCCGGCGCACCCGCCAGGGACAGGGCACGCTCGACCGCGTGCTGCGGGGTATCGAGTTGCTGCACGAACACGGCATTCCGTTCCAGGTCATCACGGTGCTGACTGCCGAATCGCTCGACTATCCCGACGAGTTGTTCGACTTCTACCAGGCCCACCGAATCTCCTCGGTCGCCTTCAACGTTGAGGAGATCGAGGGGCCGCACACCGCGTCGTCGTTGCAGCGCGCCGGGACGGCGGAGCGTTTTCGCCGCTTCGTGCAGCGCTTTCTGTCGCTGGCCCTGGCGGCCGACCCGCCCTTGCAGGTCCGCGAGTTCGAGCAGGCCGCCGCCTCGCTGCTCAGCGCTCGACGCCACGGACCGGACACGCGGACGCAGGAAAACAAGCCCTGGGCGATCGTCAACGTCGATTGCGCGGGCAACTTCAGCACCTATTCGCCGGAACTGCTCGGCCTGACCAGCCCCCGGCACGGCAGCTTCGCGCTGGGCAACGTGGCCACGCATTCCCTGCCGGCGGTCCTGAACGCGCCGGCGTTTCTGGCGCTGGAAGCGGAGATCGGCCAGGGCGTCGACTTGTGCCGCGCGCAGTGCCGGCACTTCCCTTTTTGCGGCGGCGGTTCGCCAGGCAACAAGTTCTTCGAGAACGGAACGTTCGCTTCGACCGAGACGCTGTGCTGCCGGCTGCACAAGAAGGTCTGCCTCGACGTGACCCTGGAATTGCTCGAAAGCCACACGGCCCAGGCGGCCGTCGAGCGGGAACGGGCGCTCACATGACGCTCCTGCCCGGCTGCCGGTTCGCCGTCGCGCCGCACTTCCATCTGCCCGGTGATTGGTCGAGCCGGTTGCTGATCGGGGCCGGCATCGCCGAAGCCGATGGCGGTTTCATTCCCCGCTCTTCCTGGCGACCGCCCACCGCCGCTGAACTGTCCGTGCTTGTCGAACCACCGCCGCTGGCCAACCTGGAAGATGTCGGCTGTCTGTTCCTGCTGCCGCAGCATCTTCGCGCCGAGTGGTGGCAGTGGCTCGAACGCACGCACGAGTCGAATAAAGCGGGCGCACAGTCCGCGCAAGCGCCGTTTTCCAACTTGGCGCAACGGATCGGCGAGTTCCTGGCCTTCAAGCAGTTGGCGGTACCCGACGGCGCGCGCTGGGACGCGGTCATCAGCGATCCGATGCAGTTGCTGACGCCCTGGTGCCTCGATGGCCGCCGCTTCGGCGGCTTACGTTGCAGCGTAGCCCCGTGGGCGTCCTGGGCCGTGACGGCGGAGCCGCCGTGCCCGTGCCTCTGGGGCGGAATCAATCTCGGCGAGGAGCCGACCTCGCTGGTCGTCATCAACCTGCCTTTGGCGAAACTCGCGGCCGAGTGTCGCCGCCGGTTCCCCGAACGGCCAACGCCGGCCACGGCCGGCGAACTGGCCGAACGTTTTCTTAGCGACTGTCCGGACTACGCGCCGGTGCGACTGCTCCTAGGCGCGGGGGAAGGGGTGCGGCTGCCCCGAGGCGGCATGATTCTGGCGGGTTATCCCGGAGGCAAGGCAGAGCCGGAAATGGTGCTGCTGATTTCTCGCGGGACGAACTGAATGTTAGCCCCGACGCGCTCGCGAGGTCGGTCTGCCCCTCGCTGGCGCATCGGGCTAACGTCAACGCACCGGCGACCTGATCAAACCGCGGGCTTGGCCGCGTCCAGCGCTGTCTGCAACTTGGCTTCGCTTTCGTGGCACAGGTTCGTCTTGATGACCGTGCCGCCGTACTGCTGGAGTTCCTCGACGACCTTGTCGAGCGTCATCTGGCGGATCAGGACGCAGAGGGCGGCCGTGCCCGGCTTGAGCACCTCGCCGAGCTTCTTCATGAAATCGTCGTCGATGCCCACGTCCTTCAGCGCGCCGGACATAGCGCCGGCGGCGGTGCCGAGGGCGAAGCCGAACAGGGGGTTCATGAAGATCATGCCGATCAGCAAGCCCCAGAAGCCGCCGCTGACCGCGCCGGCGGCGGTCAGGTTGTACAGTTGCCGCAGCTTGACCTTGCCGTCCGCGTCGCGGACCACGACGACGGCATCCACCAGGTCGATCAGGTATTCCTTTTGCAGCTTGAGCAGCGAGAGCCGGACTTCCTCGGCCTTCAAGTCGGTTTCGTAGCCAATCACGACGAGCGTTGCCATGACGATCTCCTTGCTGTTACTTCCGAGAAACCATAGTCATTGACTACGAGTCGTCCGCCGTCGCGAACAGTGCGGCCGGGCACTTCCGCGAATCCTCACGCTTGCTATCCCGGCGAATTCTCCATGTCCTGGCGCGACCCCACCACCTGGCTCTGTCTCTTCGTCATGAGCGAATGGGCGATCCGGCTGGTGCTGCTGGTGCTGGTGCCCTTCCGCCGCACGCCGGCCGCGGCCAAGGGTTGGCTGCTGCTCATCTTCTTCGAGCCGTGGATTGGCCTGCTGTTCTATGTGCTGATCGGCCGCGCCCACTTGCCGCGCTGGCAGCGCGCCCAGCTGGCTCGCTTGCCGCAAGCCATGTCGGCGGTCATCGCACGCCTGGCCAGCCATCCGGCCAAGTTTCACCCGGAACTCGGCCCGACCCTCAGCGAAGCGGTGACGCTCGCCGAGAACCTGGGCCAGAGCCCGATTCTCGACGGCAATGCCGTGGAACTGCTGGTGGACTACGACGGCACCATCGCCCGTTTAGTGGCGGACATCGACGCGGCGAAACAGCACGTGCATTTGCTCTTCTACATCTTCGCCGACGACGGCGCGACCGCGCCGGTAATCGCCGCGCTGGGCCGGGCCGCCGCGCGCGGCGTGCGCTGCCGGGTGCTGGCCGACGCCATCGGTTCGCGCGGCCCGCTGCGCACCCTGCGTCCGAAGTTCGCGGCGCTGGGCGTCGAGGTGCATGGCATGCTGCCGGTCAATCTGCTGCCGTGGCGCAAGGCCCGCCTGGACCTGCGCAATCACCGCAAGATCGCGGTCATCGACGGCCAGGTCGGCTACACCGGCTCGCAGAACCTGGTGGCCGCCGAGTACAAGGAAGGCGTGACCTACGAAGACCTGATGGTGCGCGTGACCGGCCCGGTCGTCCTGGAATTGCAGTACATCTTCGCGGCCGACTGGTTCCTCGAAACGTCCGAGGTGCTGGATTCCACGGCCGAGTTTCCCCATCCCGACCGTGCCGGCAACGTGCCGGCCCAGGCGCTGCCCAGCGGCCCGGCGTATCCCACGCAGAACAATCAGCGGCTGATCGTCGCGCTGATCCACGGAGCGCGGCAACGGGTGGTATTAACCACGCCCTACTTCATTCCGGACGAGCCGTTGCTCCAGGCGATGCAGACGGCGGTGCTGCGCGGCGTGTCGGTCCACCTGCTGGTTTCCGAACTCGGCGACCATCCGGTCGTGTCGCGGGCGCAGGAGTCGTACTACGAGGAACTGCTGGAAGCCGGTGTGCAGGTCCACCTCTACCAGAAGAACTTTCTGCACGCCAAGCACCTGAGCGTCGATGACCGGGTCGCGGTAATCGGCTCCAGCAACCTGGATATCCGCTCGTTCGTCCTGAACGCGGAAGTAATGCTGGTGATCTACGATTCCCAGGTGACGGCGGGACTGATCGCGGAGCAAGAACGCTGTTTTGCGGGGGCGCGCCTGCTCACCGTGGCGGCGTGGACGCAACGGTCCTTCGGCCGCAAGGTCATGCAGAACCTGGCGCGGCTGCTGAGCCCGCTGCTGTAGGGCACTGTCCAGGACGCAGGCACTCGACGCCCGTGCGTACGTCGGGCTTTCCAGCCCGACACGTCGCATCAGGAATTCAACGCGCCCGATTCCGCTACACCGCCAGTCACCGGCGCTGTGTGTCGGGCTGGAAAGCCCGACGTACTTCCGACAGTCACTCGAATTCACTCCTCGGGCTCGACCTTCTCGCCGGCCTTTTCCAGAATCGCTTTCGCTTCCGGATACGTCAGCACGCCGTCTTCCTGGGCCTTGTCCCAGTCGGCCTTCAGCTGCGGGTTCTTCTCGACGGCAACTCTGGCCCGCTCCTGGAGCCGGGCGCTGGCCGCCTGGAGGTTCTGCTTCTTGTAGAAGACCTGCGCAATCAGAAAGATGCCCATGGCCGCCAGGGCCAACGTCGTGCTCACCAGGATCATCCGCCGACTCATCGTGAAACCTCCCTATCGTCAAGGGCGGCGGTGGCGAAACCACCCGCGCGCCGGGAAGACCCACGACCGGCGGGGGGCGAAAACGCCTGGGTTGGGCCTGGGTCCGCACCGGACCTGGGGACGACACTGGCCATCTTTGTATAAGCTGTGCGCGGGATCGTCCTTCCCACCCGCGCCGGCCCGCTATAATCGGCAAGGAGCGGGCGCTTAACGGAACGCGGGCGAACCGCCCTGAATTTCCTTTGATTCCCTTCGAGAGCAGACGATGAAGCCTCTGTATCGCCGATTGCTGTTCGCGGCCGTTTACCTGGGCATCCTGGTCGCGGTCGCCGCTGGGGCCGCTTTCCTCGGCCGCAACTTCACCGGCATCGGCCCGGTGCCGACGCGCTCGGCGTTTGCGAGCCGGCTGCCCAGCACGCCGGACGGCGCCATGCGCCGCGTGCAGATGTTTTACGCCACCAATCGCGACACTCAGGACCCGGATACGTTCAACGCCCAGGGCAGCAAGCTGGGCAACACCATCTCGACCGGCACTTTCGAGGTGCGCCTCTCGCCGTACTTGTCGATCCAGCCCCGTATCTGGTTCGAGACCGAGCAGATGGACTGGGTCGGCCAGCACCCACTGCCGCGGGAGGAATACCTGTCGAAGTTAAAGACGGCGGTGCAGGCTTCACCGCAGAAATCGCTGCTGGTGGTCGTCTGGGGCTTCCGCGACTGGTTCCGGTCGGCAGCGCTGAAGACGGCCTACACCGGCTACGTGCTCGACATCAACACGCCGGTGCTGCTGTTCGACTGGCCGGGCAACCAGGGCGAGGGCCGCGGCGGGTATCGCGCCTCGCGCGAGGTTGCCACCAAGTCGGCGGCGGACCTGGGACGAGTGCTGGCGCAGGTCTGCCGTGAGACCGGGGCCGAAAAGGTCTGGTTGATGGGCAGCAGCCTGGGCTGCCAGACCATCTGCGACGCTTTCGCCTGGCTGGAGGCGCAGCCGGAGGCCGAGCGGCCCAAGACCAAGCTCGACCATGTGGTGCTGTCGGCCCCCGACGTGGCCGCCGACGCCTTTGACGACAAGTTCGCCGCCCGCATCCAGGCGCTGGCGGATCATTTGACGGTCTACGTCACCTCCAACGACCGCGCCTTGCTGATGAGCCACTGGATTAACAGTGGCCGTCGGTTGGGGCGCAAGGCCGAAATCTCGATGCCGCCGGAAGAGCGTTCCGACGCCTACGAGTTCGAGGAAGCAATGGAACTGCTCGATTTGCAAGCGAAGGGGGCTCGCAACATCATCGTCGTCGATGCCACGCCGATCAACCGCACGCGCAACCTGCACCACTTCTTCACCGACTCGCCAGAGTTCTTTAACGACCTCTATCGACAGTATCTGCAACCGGACAATCTGGTGAGCCGTTGCCTGCATACGGTGCGCGCGGGCGAAGGCCGGGACTACTGGATTCTCTGGAGCGATTGAGCAGCCATCCGCCGGACTGGTTCGTAGTTCCGCCTTCAGGCGGCGAGCGACTCGACCGCCTGAAGGCGGAACTACGACCTTCGGAGCCGAGTCGGTTGGTGGATTACCACCAGGATCGGAAAACCGGCCCAGGCTGCCCTTTCTGCTTGCCGGCGCGCCCCGCTCAACCATAGGATGTCGAGACTCCACAAACCCTGGCGTTCTCTGGTTCGTATCATCGGTTCAGCCGGTTTCATCCTTATGCGCACCATCATCACCCTTGCGGTTGCGTCCAGTTTCGCGCTGGCTCAGGCCAGCAATCTGTCGCTGACCAACGTGCGCCCGACGTATGGCCTGCTCGGTCCCGTCCGCGCGAACACACAGGTTTTGCCCGGCGACAGCCTCGGCCTGGAGTTCGACATCGAAGGCATTACCATCGCGGCCGACGGCAAAGTGCAGTACAGCATCGGCCTCGACGTGACGGATGAGAAGGGCAAGGTCGCTTATCGCCAGCTGCCGCGCGATCTCGAAGCATCGGCCAGCCTGGGCGGCAAGGCGGTCGCGGCGCAGGCGCAACTGGACATCGGCCTCGACCAGCCGGCGGGCGACTACACGGTGAAGGTCACGGTCACGGATCGGGCCGCCAAGCAGTCGCAGTCCGTGACCCAGAAGGTGCAAGTGCTGCCAGCCGAGTTCGGCATCGTGCAATTGCGGACCACGAGCGATCCTGAAGGCGTCGTCCCGGCTGGGTTGGTGGGCGTCGGCGAAACACTGTGGATCAGTTTCGCGGCCGTGCGCTTCGAGCGCGACAAGGGCAAGTTGCAGCCGAACGTTCAGTTCGAGCTGCGCATCCTCGACGAAGCCGGCAAACCGACGCTGACCAAACCCGATTCGGGGACGATCAATCAGGACGTGCCCGCCGGCGACAAGTTGCTCGGCGGCCAGTTTCAGGTCGCGCTCAATCGCCCCGGCAAGTTCGTCGTCGAGCTGAAGGCAACCGACAAGGTGTCCGGCAAGACAGCCACCCGCTCGTTTCCGTTGAACGTCCTGCCGCGACGCTAGAGCGTTTCGCAGCTGGATGGAGCACCGGGCACCACGGTCCGCACAGCGGACCCTACCACCATTTGTAGGGTCCGCTGTGCGGACCGCTACCGCCGGTCGCAAAATGCTCAAAAGAATGAGGGCCTGGCATGCGCGTGCGAACAATACTGATCCTGGCCATCGCTGCCGTGGGCGTGGTCGCCGGCGCGCAGCCCGCGCCGCCGCGCCAAGCCGTCGCCAAGACAGTCGGCGACGCGGGCCTCTTGCTGCGCCGCGAAAGCGCTGCGAAACCCTGGCAGCTGGTCGCGGCGAAGGAAGCGCTGTCTTCCGGCGATGTGCTCGTCGCCGGCGGTGAAGCGGCCCTGGAAAGCAACAACGGCGCGGTGCGCGTGCTCCTGCTCGGCAGCGCGGGCGGCACACCGGCCTTGCCCGTCCTCGAAGCCGCCGTCGTCTTGCATCCCCCTGCCGAAGCCGATCTCGACTTCACATTGCTGCGCGGGCGGGTCGATCTCGTCCATCAGCAAGCGAAGGGCGAGGCGAAGGTGCGGGTGCGCGGTCGCGACGGCTCCGCCGAATTGCGTTTACTGGAACCCGGCACGCGCGTGGCGCTGGTGCTGGCGGGCCGCTGGCCGGCGGGCGTGCCGTTCCGCAAGGATGCCAAACCGGAAACGCACCGGCCGGCGCTGGCGTTCGTCCTGCTCGTGTTGCAGGGCAAAGTCGAAGTCAAGACGCCCCGACATCAATTCGCGCTGCAAGCCCCGCCGGGCCCCGCGCTGCTCGAAGGCGACGAGGTCGATGAAACGGACCCCGCGCCGCGCCGCCTCGACAAGCTGCCCGACTGGGCCACGGCAAAAGCGGACGCCGACGAAGTCAAGAAGGTGCAGGCGGGGCTCAAGAGGTTCCAGCAGCTGGCGAAAGCCACGTCGGTCGCCGAGGCGATCGAGCCGTTGCTGTCCGCCGCCGATCCGGTCGAACGCCAGCTGGGCGTGGCCCTGCTCGGCGCGACGGATGATTCCGACAAACTGGCGCGGCTCCTGGTGAAAAGTCTGTCGCCCGACGTCTGGGAAAGCGGCGTGCGTGTCAGCCGGCACTGGATCGGGCGCGAGCCGGGCCAGGACCAGAAGCTGTACCGGGCGCTGCTCGACCAGAAGCTGCCCGCCGCCCAGGCCGAAACGGTGCTGCAACTGCTGCACAGCTTCGGCAACGAGGCGCTGATGCAGCCGGAAACCTACGAAGGACTCATCGACCTGCTGGACAGCGATCAGGCCGCGATTCGCGGTCTGGCCTACTGGCACCTCTACCGCCTCGCGCCGGCCGGCCGCAAGCTCGGCTACGATCCCCTGGCCGCTCCCGAGAAGCGCGCCGCCGCCGTGCAGGCCTGGCGCCAGCTCATCCCGGCCGGTCAGCTTCCTCCCGCGAAGTAGGTTCATCATGATAAGTCGCACACGCACCTCGCTCGTAGGTGTCGGCTGCCTGGCCGCCGCGCTGCTGCTGTCTTTCCCGGCCACCGGCGCGGCGCAATTCCGGCGCACCATCGTCCGCCCCACCGTGGTCCGGCCCGTCTGGGGGCCGACCTTCGCTCCCGTGTCGGTGAACTACTTCAACACCGGCAGCTACCTGCACGGGACCGCGGCGGTCATCGACGCCCAGGGGCAGTATTTGAAGAACGTCGAGCAGGCGTTCCTGCTGCGCGAGCAGGTCCGCGCGGCCCAGCTGGAGAATCGCCGCCAGGTCTTTGAGCAGCACCGCTTCGAGCGGGCGAACACGCCCAGCCTGGAAGAGCAGCGCGAGTTCCGCCGGCAGCAGGAGTTCTGGCGCAGCTGGAACAACCCGCCGCTGACGGAGGTCTGGTCCGGCCGCGCGCTGAATAACCTGCTGCGCGCCTTGCAGCAGGCGCGGCGCGAGCACGGCTACACTGGCGCGACCGTGCCGCTCGACGCGGCCATCGTGCAGCGCATCAACGTCACCTCGGGCACTTCCTCCGGCCTGGGCATGTTCCAGACGCCCAACGATCTCGGCTGGCCGCTGCCTCTGTTGACCGAAAAGTTCGAGCCGGAGGTGAAGACGATTCGCCAGCTCGCGCCCGAGGTCGTGAAGCAGATAGCGGCGGGCAAGCCGGACGCGCAGGCGCTCGACAAGCTCAACCAGACGATCGCACAGCTTCGGACGCGATTGCGCGAGAACGTCCGCGAGATGTCATCCACGGACTACATCGCCTCGCTTCGTTTCGTGAATCAACTGCGGGATTCGATGCGGGCCTTGCAGTCGCCGTCGGCCGCCAACTACTTCGACGCCTGGACCCTGACGGCGCGCTCGGTCGGCGAACTGATCGAGCAGATGACCCAGAAGGGCTTGCAGTTCGCGCCGGCGGTCATCGGCAACGAAGCCTACTACACCGCCTTGCACGATGCCCTGGCGACGTACACCTCCGGGCTGCCCTGGGAAAGCCTGCAAGATATACGGGCGCGGTTCTTCTCGGTAAATCAACCCCCGGCGAGCAAGTAACGGCATTGGATCAGAAGTTCGTAGTTCCGCCTTCAGGCGGCGAGTCGCTCGCCGCTTGACGGCGGAACTACCAATCGAGTGCTGTCTCGCGCGTATCCCGATGGAGAGTACGTCATGGCTCATTACCGCGGCTTGCTGGCCGCCGGTTGCCTGCCCTTGCTGCTGGCCGTCGGCGGCTTGGGCTGCCAGCAGCCCGCCGCGCCGCCGGAACTGGTTCGCCCCGTGAAGACACTGGTCGTCAGCGCCAGCGCAGCGCCGCACACGCGCGTCTTTCCCGGCAAGGTGGAAGCGTCGCGCCGGGCCGAACTAGCGTTCCAGGTGCCCGGCGTGCTGGTCAAGCTGCCAGTCAAGGAAGGGCAGAAGGTCGCCAAGGGCGAGCTGATCGCGCAGCTGCGGCTGGACGAGTTCCAGGCTCGGCTACAAACTCTGAAAGGCCAACTCGACCAGCAGCGGGCGCAACTGCAAGCGCTGCGGGCGGGTGACCGGCCCGAGCAACGGCTGCGGCTCGAAGCCCAGGTACGCGCGGCGGCGGCCAAGATGGCGCAGGCGCGGGCGAACTTCGACCGCGATGCCCGCCTGGTCCGTTCCAGCGCGGTTTCGCGGGAAGAGTTCGAGCGCAGCGAGGCAGCCTTCCGCGTGGCGCGCGAAGACCATCAGGCAGCTGTGCAATCACTGGAGAAGGGGACCGTGGCGCGCGAGGAAGACATCGCCGCTCAGGAAGGCGTGGTGCGCGCCCTGGAGAATCAAGTCGTCGAGGCCAATATCCAGCTTCAGGACACCACGCTGCTGGCCCCTTACGATGGCGTGATTGCTCAGCGCTTCGTCGAGGTGAATCAGAACATCCGCGCCAAGGAGCCGGTGGTCAAGTTCCAGGACGTGGACGAGATCGACGTGGCGGTGGATGTGCCCGAAGCGGTGATGGCCGCCGACCTGCGCGCCGCCGACATCCTGCAAATCGCGGCCGAGTTCAGCGGCGCGCCGGGCGTGCAGTTTCCGGTGCGGGTGCGCGAGCTTGCGCAGGTCGCGGACCCCGCCACGCAGACCTTTCGCGTGCGGGTGGCCCTGCAAGCGCCGCCCAGCGGTGTGAACCTGCTCCCCGGCATGACGGCCACGGTGGCCATGACCTATCGCCGCGCCAGCATTCTCGACAGCCGCATCCTGGTGCCGGTCACCGCCATTTACAAGGACAGCAAGGGCGAACAGGTGGCCTGGATCATCGGCGCGGATGGGACCGTCGCACGCCGCCCGGTGAAGCTCGGCGCGGTCGCGGGCGGCCAGGTCGAAGTCCTGGGCGGACTACAGCCCGGCGACCGCGTGGCTGTCGCGGGCGTGACCTTCCTGCGCGAAGGGATGAAGGTCCGCGACCTGGGCGACGCCCTCGGTGGCGGTTGAACATCCAATCTTAGCTCTTTCGCATCTTCCGGTTCGCGACGCTTCGGAGAAGCGTGTTGACTCAACGCTTCTCCGAAGCGTCGCGAACCGGCGAAGCGACCATAATCCAGGGCCGGATGCTTACCCATGAATCCCGGCGTATTTTCCGTCAAGAACGACCGGCTGGTGTTCGCCGCCATGGTCATCATGCTGGCCGGTGGCGTCGTGGCCTACCAGCAGATCGGCCGGCTGGAAGACCCGGAGTTCACCATCAAGGAAGCGCTCATCATTACCCCGTATCCGGGGGCGAGCGCCGAGGAAGTGGCGCAGGAAGTTACCAACCCCATCGAGGCCGCGTGCCAGCAGCTGGGGCAACTCGACCGCGTCGAATCGGAATCGACGCGCGGACTGTCGATCGTCACGGCGGTGATCCGCGACCGCTACCACCGCGACCGCATTCCCCAGGTCTGGGATGAGCTGCGCCGCCAGATCAACGATGTGCAAAACCAGCTGCCGCCCGGCGTGCGCGGCCGGTCGATGGTCGTGGACGATTTCGGCGATGTCTATGGCATCTTCCTGGCCATCACGGGCGAGGGCTATACCTTCCCGGAGCTGCGCCGCTACGTCGAGTTCCTGCGCCGCGAATTGCTGCTGGTGCCCGGCGTCAAGAAGGTCGAACTCTTCGGCGAACAGCAGGAGGTCGTCTTCCTGGAAATCTCGCGCTTCCGCCTGGCGCAGCTCGGCATCAACGAGGAGCAGATCTACAGCCTGCTCCGGGAACGGAACATCGCGGCCGACGGCGGCCGGGTGCGCGTGGGCGACGAGCATATCGTCATCGATCCGAAGGGCGTCTTCACTTCCGCCGATGAAATGCTGTCGCTGGTGATCGGTTCCGACCGCACCGGCCGCCAGCTGTTTCTGCGCGACGTGGCCACGGTGGCCCGCGCCGATCAAGACCCGCCGCGCCGGCTGCTGCGCTACGACGACCAGCCCGCCATCGGCCTCGGTGTCTCCACCGTGCAAGGCGGCAACGTCGTCGTCATGGGCGAGGCGCTCCGCCGCAAGCTGAACGAATTGAAGTCCTATCAGCCCATCGGCATCGAGATCGGCGAGATCAATTTTCAGCCTGAAGCGGTGTCGGCGGCGACGAACGAGTTCATGTTCAACCTGGGCAAGGCCGTCACCATCGTCTTCGTCGTCCTGCTGCTGACGATGGGCCGCAAGACCGGGGTCATCATCGGCATCGTGCTGTTTCTGACCATCATGGCCACGTTCTTCGTGATGTACATGAAGGGCGACCTGCTGATGGAACGCATCTCGCTCGGCGCGCTCATCATCGCGCTGTGCATGCTCACCGACAACGCGATCATCGTCATCGAGGGCATCAAGGTCGGCATCGAGAGCGGGCAGGACAAGCTGACGGTGGTGAAGGACGTGGTGGCCCAGAATCAATGGCCGCTGTTCGGGGCCACGGCCATCGGCGTCATCGCCTTCGCGGCCATCGGCCTGTCGGAGGACAGCACCGGCGAATACTGCAACTCGCTGTTCTGGGTGATCCTGATCGCCCTGAGCCTGAGCTGGGTCTCGTCCATCACGGTCACGCCGCTGCTGAGCTACCTGATGTTCAAGCCGACGGGCGGCGATGGCTCGGCCCCCGGCGCGAACGCTTACGACAGCTTATTCTTCCGGGGCTACCGCCGGCTGCTCGTGCTGGCGCTCCGCTTCCGCTGGGCGGTCGTGGTCGTGTGCATCGTCGCGTTCGTCGTGTCGCTGTACGGCTTTACGCTGGTCAAGCAAAGCTTCTTCCCGCCCGCGACCCGGCCGCAATTCATGGTGGACGTCTTCCTGCCGTCCGGCACGCACATCCGCGAGACGGAGGCGTTCGCGGGCGAGGT
>JAEUIF010000133.1 GCA_016795185.1 Planctomycetia bacterium
TCGCGACGCTTCGCAGAAGCGTAGTGCCTCAACGCTTCTGCGAAGCGTCGCGAACCGGCGACAGTGGTAAACGATAACGGCCGCGTGCCGCTCGGTCTGATCGAGCGGCACGCGGCCGTTTGGTTTTCGGCTTGACGATCAATTCGACATGCTTTCATCAGCGGCGTGATGCGGCGGCAACTCGGCGGGCCGGACGTGGTGGTTGCCGTTGATATGTTCCAGCGGCAGCGCCGTCGGCCGTTTGTGTTCTTCGAGCAAATTACGCAGCATGTCTTCCAGCGGCCGGGCCTGCGGCACGTGTTGCTGATGTTCCTGAAGGATTAACAGGCTGCGCGATTCCTGGGCCTGCTGGGCCTGACGCTGGTGCTCGTGCAAGATCATTTCGAGTTGCCGGCCGTTCTCCTCCACATCGTCCGCCGGCAGATGATCGCCGAGATAACGATGGACGAAGTCGTCGAAGACGGGGCGCGGAAAGCGACTGGCGATGGCGGGCATGGCCATCAGGTAGGCCAGTTCGATGCGCAGCCGAATCTTGTCGCGGCGGCGCTGCGTTTCCATTTCGAGCGGCGACACCGCGATGGCTGGCGGGTGCTGCACCGGCGGCTCCGGTGGCAGCGACTGGACCAGACGATGCTGCTGCCAGTGGGTATAGTCCGGCGGCAGTGCCGGGGGCAAGGGCGGCGGCAACGGCGCGGGCGGCGGTACGATCTGCGGGGAGACAATCTGCGCCGGCGCGACCGGTGCGGGCGGCGGTGCGGCCGGTTGCGGTGCGACGGCCGGCTTCGGCAGCAGTTCCTTGATGAAGTCCCAGATGGGATGCACGATCCAGGCGGCGATCAGCGTCAGCGCCACGGCGATCATGCCCTGGGCGGCGATCCAGGGTAGCTGTTCGGTATCGAAGCTGCCGTTGCGAATGATCGCGTACACACCGTAACCGAGAAACGCCGCCAGCGCCAGCCGCAGGTGGTTGTAGACGAAGGTCAGGATCGGCAAGGTGATCCAGGTGAAGGCCAGCACGCCCGCGCCGGCGTTGAAGGCCCGCAGACCAATGGTCAGGTAGTCGCGCGGTTCCGTCCCGGCGGTGTCGTAGTAAGCGTAGCCGCCGTAGAGCAAGAACGCGACCAGCGCGAGACGTAGCCCCAGGGCGCGCAAGGTTGGTTGGCCCGACACCATCTTCGAGCCCAGGTAGCCGAGGATCACGACCAGGAGCGCGACAAACCGGGGGTCAGTGGCTTCGATGGAAGCCAGGATCGGTTGCAATTTGCTCGTCCAGTCCACGTTCTTCAATAGTTCCCACACATCCAACATGGCTGCATCCTTGGTCCGGGAGAGGCTCGGGGGGTAAGGGCGCGGACGCGGAGCGGGCGCGAGTCCATTGTAACAGCGGCAGGGTGGGGTGGTTCCGGTGGCAGGCGTGAGCGGTCCAGCGGCCTGACGTTGTCGGCGGGAGTCAAGTTGCCCTGGCGGTAGATATTAGCCGGTGACGCCGCTGGGTTACAGAAAATTCAAACATTCTTCGCGGTTCTGGGAACCAAAATCCACGGGCTGCGACTCACGGCGAAATCCTCCTGCGCCACCTGAACCGTGGCCCGGCCCGTGTCGCGCAAATAAGATGACCGGGCGAAGGCAGGCATCGAACGGTCGATGCGTTCCCCCAATGCCTGCGCGGTAATTCCAACCCGTGAAGGATAACTTTCGCATGCAACGCACGCTGATCCTGCTGAAACCCGACTGCATCCAGCGCCGGCTCATCGGCGACATCATCGGCCGCTTCGAGCGCAAAGGGCTGCGCCTGGTCGGGCTGAAGTTCGTGCAAGCGAGCCAGGACCTGGCCGAGAAGCACTACGCGGTCCACAAGGGCAAGCCGTTCTACGATTCACTGCTGAAGTTCTTGACCTCCGGGCCGACCGTGGCCCTGGTCTGGGAAGGACGCGAAGCGGTGGCGACGGCGCGCGGCTTGATGGGGCCGACCGACGGCACCAAGGCGCCGCCCGCGACGATTCGCGGCGACTTCGCCATCAGCGTGCAGAACAACCTGGTGCATGGCAGCGACAGCGTCGAAAACGCCGCCGCCGAGATCGCGCTGTGGTTCAAGCCGGAAGAGCTAGTGAACTGGACGCCGGCGGATGCGGCCTGGGTGACAGGGGGCTAATAAGAGTTTAGCCGCGAGCCGCAGGCAAGCGCTGATCCTCAGCGCTCGCCTGCGGCTCGCGGCTAAACGGTTGGTCGGTTGGCTACTTCGCCTTCACCTTGAAATTCATCTCGTTATCGCCTTCGTTGAGCTTGACTTTCTTGCCGAGCGCGCCACCCTCACCGAAGAAGCCAGGCTGCTCGTGCCAGAGGATCAACTGCACATCCGCGCCGGCGGGAATGCCCTTGATCTCGAAGGTGCCGTCCTCGTTGGTCACGGCGGCGTAGGGAGTATCCAGCGCCCAGATGTAGCCAGTCATCCACTTGTGGATGTCGCAGGCGATGTTGATCGGCGTGGTCGGGTCGGCCTTCAACGGCAAGGCCATCTCACCGCCGGCCTGGAGGGTCTGGTTGCCGCCCCGGTTCTTCTGCGGGCTGCCCGCCCACTTGGTGTTGTGGCTGATCGGGGCGCTGTTCTTGACCGCGATCTTCTGGTCGGTCGGCGAGGTCTTCTTGGTTTCGGCGTTGTAGAACTCGGGGAACGAGACCGAAACGTGCGGCTCGAAGTGGCAGAAGGGCTGATCGACCGCGACTTCCTTCGGCCAGCTGGCCTTCTCCTCGGCCGAGAATTTGAAGAACTTGCCCTTGGGCGCGCTGACCCAGACGACGACGTTGGCGACGTTGCCGTCTTTCACCACCCAGGTGCGACCGCTGCCGGGATGCGGATTCTTGGGGTCATCCTTCAGGCAGTGGGCCTTGTCGTCCTGCCCTTGAATTTGGGCCGTGATATCCGCCGGCTTGGGGGCCTCACCGTCATAGGTGATCTTGCCCTTGAGGGTGGCCACGCCCTTGCCTTCCACCGCAGTCCGTTCGCCGGAGGGCGGCGGCGTGGTGGTGCCGGGCGAGGTCGCGACGGGCGCCGGGCCGCCCTTGTTGTCGCCGCCGCCACAACCGCCCATCAAGACGGCGAGCGCGGGCAGTGTCAGCAGCATGCCGAGTGAACGATAACGGTGCATATCAGAGCCTCCCTCGTGGTGATGTTGGTTGCGGAATTGAACGGCGAACATTCAAGCTGTCTTGTACGTCGGGCTTTCCAGCCCGACCGAAGCGCCCAGGATGTGCTGCTTGTCGCGGACGTTTCGGTCGGGCTGGAAAGCCCGACGTACAACCAACTTGGTATTAGGGCTTCATTTCGAGCTTGCCCAGGTCGGTGACCGCGCCACCCTTGACGCTGATCTTCTCACCGTCGCGGCCCATCGCGCCGCCGCGCCAGCCGCTGTCGTGCCAGACCTTCAGCCGCCAGTCGCCAGCGGGAGCGTTCTTGATCTCGAACTCGCCCTTCTCGTTGGTCACGGCGAAATAGGGATGATTGAAGACGCGGACATAAGCCTTCATCCAGCCGTGGATATTGCACGAGACGCTGACCGGGAACTTCTCATCCGCCCGGAGGTTGTCGATCTCGAACTCCGACTTGGGCGGCATCAACTGGTTCTTGCCCTGATTGATGAGCGGATGGCCGGCGTAGTTGAAGTTGTGCGCGATCGGCGAGCTATTCTTGGCGACCACGACCTGGCCTTCGCGCACTGCCAGGGCGTGCGGCTCAAAGGCGCAGCAGGGTTGATCGATGGCGACCTTCTTGTCCTTGATTTCCTTGAGCGACGGATGAATCGGAATGTCCTTCTTGCCGGCGCTCGGATCGGGGGCCAGCCAGACGAACACCCAGCGGATGCCCTTGTTGTCCTTGTTGACGACCCATTCCTCGTTCAGCAGCTTGCCTTTTTCCAGGCAGTGCTGCTGATCCTTATCGACTTTCAACTCGGCACGGTCGGGCACCTTGTCGCCACCGAAGACGATCTGGCCCTTGATCGTGCCCCAGTCCTTGTCGGCCGGGTCGGCCGCGGCGGTTTCCAGCAGGCTGCAACAGGAGCACTCGGCGGCGGTGGCTTCGGACGGCACCGCCGTCGCGTCTCCATCCGCCGCGGGCGACGCATCGACCGGGCAGCAATAGTTGCAACCCACCAGCAAGAAGCCGCACAGAATCGCCAGGCCGGCGACCGCCAAAGTACGCATGATTAATTTCCTCCCCCCACCACGGTCACCGGCCGCGAGCGATTGGCCGGCATGTCGATCACCTTTGGGTAGTTTATCAGCGCGTCCCGCACGCCGGTAAGCTGTTCCAGCGACGGGCCGCGAATCAGGTCCTGGAACTGCGAGGCGTTGCGCGGGAAGTTCTGCGGCATGGGCGTGGTGTAGGTCATGAAGCGCTGCGGGTTGGCCAGCCAGAGCTTGGTCCATTCCGGGCGCAGGCGATGCCAGGTCAGGTCGAGGTTCGGACCCTGCTTCTCCTTGGGCAACACGCTACCGATCTGATGGCAGTTGATGCACACCGCGTTGGCTCCTTCGCTGACGAGCGGCTTGAAGCCGTCGAGCAGCCAGGCTTCGCGCGTCGCCCAGCGCTGTTGCTGTTGTGCCGGATCGTTCTGGGCAGCTTCGGCCTTGAGCCGCTCCACTTCCTTCTTGATCAGGTCGCGCGCTTCCTCGGTCTTCTTGCGCATGTCTTCCAGTTGCTTCTTCTTGTCCTTGTCCTCTTCCTTCTTCTCGTCCTCCTGGAGCTTGCTGACCTGCTCCTCGGCTTCCTTGAGTTTGGCCTCGGCGGCGGTCAGCTGGGCCTTGGTCGCGTTGAAGGAACTTTCCCAGAGCGGCTTGAGGGCGTCCACGCGCTTGTCGAACACCTTGTCCTTTTTGAGCCGTTCGACATAGGCCGCAGTCATTTGTTCGAGGTAGCTGTCCTCCCGCTCGCGAATCGTCAAGTACGGGTAGGTCAAACCACCGGCAGGATTTTCCAGCTTGTCCACCGCCGAGAAGTAATTGACCAGTGCCATCGCTTCATCCTCGCTCATATTGAAGCGCGGCATGCGGAGCACGGTCACCGGGCGGATTTCGTGCGGCTGGCGGAGGAAGTTGAACAGCCAGAGCGGCTGCGTCTTCTCGCCCTGGCGGAGCAGCGCGGGCGGCACCGCCGGGCGGGCCTTGTCTTCCTTGTCGAACTTCTGGCGGTCCTTCTCGGTCAGGTATTTGGCGAGCAGATTGCCAAACGTGCCGCCGTAAGGCGACGAAGCCGGCACGGCCATGTCGCGGGCGAACGGCAGGATCACCTGGTTGTACGCAGGAATGTCGCGTGTCAGTGTCTTGCCGTCTTCCATGGCGTGGTAACGCAGCGCTTGCGTGAGTTGCACTGCCTGGAACGGCTTGCTTTCGTCGTCCGGATTCGGGACGGCTTGCGGCAGGCCGAAAGCGGTCAGTCGGTCGGGCCGACGCGGGGGCACGCCCACCCAGGCGTTGCTGTCGAGGAAAACGTGGTCGCCCGCCGAGTTGCGCTGGTTGTCCGACCAGGCGCGATTGAGCTGGTCGAGGGCGATGGCCTTCGCCGGTTCGCCTTCGAGGAACTCCTTGGGAGCGGGGGCCAGCGGACTGAACTCGAACACGCCCGGTCGAATCAGATGGCAGCCGTTGCAGTTGTACTTATCGAGAATCTTGCGCCCCTTGACCTCGGCCAGCTTTTCCGGCGCGGGGTTGTGGACGAACTTCGGCGGAATGGGCTCAGCCACCAGACCGAGGATGAAGGTCATCACGTCCTCGCGGGCGTGCGCTTCCTCCAGGTTGCGCCGGGCGTTGTAGTCCTCTTCGCTTTCATCCGCGTTGCGCTCGGTGCGGGCGAACTTGAACTGCGGCATGCGCAGCCGGTCGTCCCAGGCGCGGATACGGTCGTAGTCGTAGCTGCGCGGTTCGAGCAGCTTCTGGTGCAAGAAACCTTCGCGCTGGTGATGCTCCAGCAGGTCGAAGAAGAACTTCTCGTAGGGCGGCAGCGGGTTGCCGTCCGCACCCTTCTTGGTGATCTGGACGGGCTTGCCCTTGTCGTCCACCAGGCGAGGCACGACGGCGAAGTTACGCGTCACCCAGGAAACCGCGTCCTCGAACGCCAGGCGTTCCGCGTCCTTCTTGCCCCAGTCGTTCAGCGGGGTGCCGATCGGCTTGGCGTTCTCGAAGCCGGGGATGTCGTGGCAGGCATAGCAGCCGAGCTGGCCGATGGCCTTCTTGCCGACGTACATCTTCAGCTTGGTTTCGAGCGACTTTGCCTCGCCGGGAGCGGTTTCTAGCTCGCGCTCGTCGGAGTCCAGCGACTTCTTGTTGTCCACGAACCACTGGCTCGGCAAACCCTTCTCCAGGATCTCGTCAACCTGCAAGCGCGTGAAGGAGCGGATCAGGTGGACGCGGGCGAGCTCCTTGAGCATGCGCAGGTCCGGAGCGGGCACTTCTGGCGGCGTGTAGTCCTTCACCGGCTGGGCGAGTAACCAGGAGGCCACGTCGTTGGCTTCCTCCAGCGTCAGTTGCGTGACCGGCATTTTGGTGCGTGGGTGGTGCTGGCTCGGGTCCATGATCCAGCGGACCAGCCACTTGCGCGCGGAAACCTGATCGCCGGGCTTAACGCCCAGCTTGCCCGCGAGACGGGACAGGTTCGGCCCAAACAGAGCTTCGCCGGTGATGGCCGGGAGCGTCGGCAGCTTGTCCGGCCCCTTGAGCGTCTGCTGCGTGCCTTCGTGCTGATGGCAAGCCAGGCAGCCGCGTTCGGAGAACAGTTCCCGACCGCGATACAGTTGCTCGGGGGTCGGCTTGTCGTTCAGCTTCGCCGGCAGGTCGGCCAGCGGTTGCGGCTTGGCGTGCAATTCCAGCTTACGGCTGACCTCCGCCAGTTCGCGCTGCTGCGCTTCGCTGACGGTGCCATCCTTGACGAACTGCTGCAAATCCTTCTGGCGAGCTTCCTGGGCCAGGCGGAACTTGTCGCTGCCCTTCAGGTAGCTGTCGCTCTCGCGTATCAGGTAGGCGGCGGCGGCATGGATTTCAGTGGCCGGGAAGTCCTTCTGGTCGGGCGGCAGCACGTCGGGGTGATTGTTGCTCAACCCGTAGAAGTGCGGCATCTTGGTGTCCGGGCGGTAGTCGCGCGGCGACCGAATCCACTTCACGAGCCAGTCGTAGTTGGTCTTCTCGCTAATGCGGCGCAGGCTGGGGCCCACCTTGCGCTCGGTGCCGGGCGGATTGAGCGGGTCGCTGAAGTCGCGCACGCGCTCGGCCGGCGTGAAGGCGTCCACCGGCG
>JAEUIF010000154.1 GCA_016795185.1 Planctomycetia bacterium
CGGGTCAGGTCCGTGCCAATCGTGCCGGGGTCCGCTTCCGAGAGTTGCTGTCCGTTCCAGACATGGCAGCCGACGCAGGCGTAACCCTGAAAACCCGCCAGCGACGGTCCAATCAGCGAGCCGGCCGTTGGATCAGCGGGCGGCACGGACGGTGGTTCGGGCGCACCCGCCAGATCGCCGTCGCCTTCGGCGACCGCTTGCAGCAGAGTTTCCGCGTCGTGGCCAAAGGCGGGCATGCGATACGAGTAGCGTGCTTGCCGTAAGCCGCTGACGCCTTCGCGGACAGCTTTCGTCAGGTAAGCGTGTGTGTACTTTTGCAGCGGGTAGCTGAGCTTCGGCGTGCGCTGGAACGGGATGGTCTGCAAGTAAGCCCCGCCCAGGGTGCTGCCGACTTCCTCGATCGGCGGCGGACGGTCGCTGTCGCGCTGATGGCAGCGGATGCAGCCGGCGCGTTCGAGTTGCCGTCGCCGGGCCTCGAACGGCGAAGCATATTTCTCATTCGCCGCTACCGCTCGATAGGCCAGCAGGGCAGCGCGGTCCGCGTCGTTGACGTTGAAGCGCGGCAGCGATTTGCCCGACAGGCAACCGCTGGCATGGTCCTGGATCGTCAACGGTACATCGGCGGCCTGGTTCACCCCCAGCCCGGAATGGCACTCGCCGCAACGCTTTTCGCGCAGCAGCGCCGCGCCGGCGGCGGCGCGGTCCCGGACCTTGAGCCGCTTGACGACTGCGGCGACCTCGGCTGCCGTGGGCGACTCCTCCTTTGGCGCTTCCGTCGGTTTCGACCATTCGAGCAGGTAGGCAGCGATGTCGCGGGCCATCACGGGCGGAATGGGCAGGTGAGGCATGCGCCCATCGGGATAGCGCTGCCGGGGACTGCCCAGGAATGCTGCCAACGCCTCAGCGCCCAGTCGGTCGCCCAGACCGCGCAATGGCACCCGGTCGAGATCGGTCTGCTCTTCCCGCTTGACGTCCGGCACGAAATGGCAAGCAGCGCACCCGATGCTGACGAACGCCAGTCGTCCCGCGCGCAGGTCGCCAGTTGGTGCAGCGGGCTGGGTGTCGTTGCTGCCAAGCAGAGCGTCCGCCGTCAGCCAGCGTTCGACGAAGCCGGTGCGGTCGGCGGTGAAGAGCGCCGGCATGCGAGCGTCGCCATGAACTTGCGACGGATCAGCCAGCCAGCGCAACAACCAGCTGCGCTGGATGCGGCCGGCGGTATCGGCCAGGTTCGGACCGGGCGCCGGTTCGTCCACGCCGGGCAACGCACCCGCATGGCACCGCGCGCAGCCTAGTCGGCCTGCGAGGAAGCGCCCCCGTGCGGCGCGTTCGTCGTCGCGTGCGCTGGCGGGCAAATCCTTCGCCAAGTGCTTGAGGTTCCAGGCCGGCAACGGTTCGCGGCCGAAGGCGTTGCCCTTCCAGCCCACCTGCAAGCGCGCCGGCACGTCCGGTAGCGAATGGTAACGCACGGCGAAACGATAGATGCCGGGAGCGCGTTCGAGCGGTGTTTTGCCGACGACCTGGGCCGTATCGGTCTCGCCCTTGCCTTGCAGGACGACGACGTTATCGACCGTGATGGTGACTTCACCGCCGACGTAGGCATCGAAAGTAACGGGGCCGGGTTCTTTCCAGAGGAGGACCCCCGTCCAGCTGGCCTCGAACGGGCCGGACGGCAAGCGCGGGTGGGGGCTGGAATGCCCCAGGTAGAAGGCGGGCTTGGGCTCGAGACGCCGCAGCACGGCGTCTTTCTCGGTCAGCGATTGATAGACAGCGCTCAGTCCGGGTTGCAGGTCTTCCAGTTCGACATCGAGCGCACCCATCGGTGCCTGGGCGAACGTTGCGGTCGGCCAGCTGAGCAAGGTGATTGTCGTCAGTACCGCTGCCCATCGCCCGGCGTAGCGCATGGCCAATCTCCGCGTCGGGACCGGCGGCTACCTTCCCGCACCCCACGGGAAAGGGCTGCACCGGCCACTCGTCGGAGATTGTCCCGCAAGCGCGGAGCGAATGCAAGTTTGGCGCAAGCGCCGAATTTAGGCCGCGAGCCAAAGACAAGTCCCCAGCGCTCGCCTTCGGCTCGCGGCTAAACGGTTTAGTTGCCGCGATCCATTTCTTCGCGCAGCGCATCCGCCATCTGGCGGGCGTTGCTCGACGTCACCTGCTCGGCGCTGACCGAGCGCGGCGTCGCCGGTTGCTCCGGTTGCGGCGGAGGTACGGGCAGCTTGGCATTGGTCACTTGCTGGCCGTTCCACGGAAAAGCCGGCTTCATCGACGTGCCTTCCGTGGGCACGCCGAAGCAGCCCGTCAGGCCGCTGGTCAGCAGCAGTACGCAGGCAAGGCGCTTCATGGCTACTCCTCCCGATTCGCAGCCGCGCTGCTGGGCTGCACGCGGGGCACCTGATGGACCGCCGGTTCCGTCCAGCTGCCGGTCGCCGCCGAGGTGGGGCCGAGGTGCTTCTCCAGGACCTTTTCGTCGGACTCGAAGGCCGTCACCTCGCTGCACGGCAGGTGAGCCGTCCGCTCGGCGTAGATTTCGCGAGCGCGCTCTTCCAGTTGCTCGGCCTTGCGCATCAAATCTTCATCGTTGTTCTTCAGCGCGATTTCCTGGAGCTTCAGGCAGACCTTCTGGCGGCGCAGCAACTCGGCCAGTTCGCGTTCGCGCTCGTTGGCAGCGCTCTCGACCTGGTTCACTGGGCGACTGGAGGTCGGCAGCGGCTGCTCCGTGGCTTCTTCCGCTTCGTCTTTTTCAGCGGGCCGGGCCGGCTTCGGCTCAGCAGGTTTGGCCGGCTTCGCGGCCTTGGCTACGTCCGGCTTAGGGCCAGTTGGCCCACCGAAATGGCGGTTCAACCAGTCGTCGAGCGCGGAGTCCTTCGGGATTATGCCGCCCGGAGCGCCGGGTGGCGGGGCAGCCCACGCCAGCATGGGTAAACAGCAGGCGAGCGCGCATCCCAGGAAGACGGTCCTCGATCGGCGCATGGTTCCCTCCCGAACCGCAAGCGACGCCGTCCCACCGGGAGCCCCGGCGGGTCGGACGGCGGATAGTCGTAGTCGAAAGCAGAGAGGGCGGGCTTATGCCAGAGAAGGCCGGAGGTGTCCAGACGAGTTTTCGCGAGCCTCCCGCGTAAGCGGGGGGGTTCACTGAACCCTACAATTCGCCTCGCTTATCCAAACGCCTGCAACTCACCCCAGGCGGGCTTCGACACAAACTGCACGCCGAGGCTCCAGCTGCTGCGCTCCGGCTGGCAGTTGCGCACCCGCACCTGAATCCACGGGAAGCTGCCGTGCGCTTTTGCGGGCCGCACCGCGAGGACGGTGCCGATGGCAGCAGCCTGGTCCACGAGGATGCGCAATCCCCCCGCCGAGCGGTCGAGCACCCAGCCCTGGAAGGAGTCGATGCTGGCATTGGCGTTGGTAATCACGATGGGCACGGGGTTGCCCTTGCGGCGCGGCGAGGAACGCCGTTCCTGCATGGCCAGGTCATCGTCCGATTCAAACGACACGGGCGGCGGCGGCAGCGGTTTACTGTCGCGTCGCGGTGGACCCGCCACGGCTGGGCCGGGCAACGGTGTGACCTTGCTGTCACGGCGTTGTGGGACTGGTGAATCCTCGAACGGCTGGGGTGGAGGCGGCGCGATGTTCGGCGGCGTCCGGTTGGACTGCCCGTGCATGGTCGGAGCGCTGCGCACCGGCTGTGGCATCGCCGGGCGGCTGTCGCGCCGGCCGGGCGGCGGCGTAGGCTGGCGTGCCGGTTCGGGCGCGCGTTGCAAGAGGGCTAACTTCCGCGTCAGGACCTCGCGGTACGCGGTCAGTTCCTGCTGCACGCCCTCGATGGTCTCTTGCAGGTCCGCGACTCGGGCTAGCCGGCGTTCCGCCTGCTCGATGCGTTCTCTCGGTCCGGTCATCGCCTGCTCTCCACCTGCCCGCGCGGCGGCGCTGGAAGGGATGTGAGGGAATCGCCGCGCCTGGACGGGCTGCTGTCACCGCTCTGTAACAAGTCTAGCCCAAGATGCTTTCCTTCGCACCCGGAATCCGGAACAATGAAACGGGCGATCTCGGCTGGCGTCGCCCTGGGTCCGGTCGGGGCAATTTTTCCGTGTCTGACGCCCCGCTGGATCGTCTATCATAGGGGGATTGCCACCCTTCCCTTCCTGGGAAACCCTGCCATGTTGCGTGCCTGGTTCCGTCTCGCGTGCCTGTTGTTGTGTCTGGCCGGGTTGGCCTCGGCCCAGGCTCCCGTCGATCCAGCTCAACAGGATGAAGAAACCCTCAAGCAAGAGAAGCTGGCGACGGACGATGCCGCTCTGCTCCAGTTTTTCCGCGACCGCACCCTGAGCGACGCCCGTCGGGCCAAGATTTTGGCCATGTTGACCCGCCTGGGCGACGATGACTTCGACGTGCGCGAACAGGCGACCAAGGACCTGCTGGCCGAAGGCAGCGCCGCCAACGGTTTGCTGCGCCAGGCCATTGCCGCCCGCGATACCGATGTGGAAATCGTCCGCCGCGCTGAACGCATCCTCGAAACACAGAAAGCGCCCGGTAGTCACGTGAGCGCCGCCGCCGCCCGCCTGCTGGGTAAGAAGAAGCCTCCCGGCAGCGCCGCGGCTCTACTGGCGTACCAACCCTTTGCCGAGGATGAGAGCGTCGTCGAAGCGCTGCGTGCGGCCGTGATCGCTGTGGCCCTGCGCGACGGCCAGCCGGACCCCGCCATCACTGCCGCGCTTGAAGATAAGCTGCCCGCGCGGCGCGGCCTGGCGGCTGAAGCGCTGATTCGCGGCGGTTCGCCCGAGCAGCGCGCCCATTTGCGCAAGTTCCTGACTGACGCCGAGGCGGAGGTCCGGCTGCGCGCTGGGCTGGCCTTCGTCGAGAAGAAGGAAAAGGACGCGGTGCCCGTGCTGATTGCCCTGCTGGCCGATTTGCCGCAGGACCAGTCATGGGAAGCAGAAGAGATGCTCTGTCGCCTCGCCGGCGAGGATATGCCCAAGACCGCGCTGGGCAGCGACGCCGCCAGTCGCAAGAAGTGCAGCGAAGCCTGGCAGCAGTGGTGGATGAAAAACGAACCAACGCTCGATCTGGCCCGCCTCGACCAGGCGCAGCCCGTGCTCGGCTACACCCTGCTGGTGCTGATCGACCCGAACACGGGCATCGGCAAGATCACCGAACTGGACCGCGAGAACAAGGCGCGCTGGCAGATTCCGAACCTGCAATACCCGGTGGACGCCCAGGTGGTCCGCAACGACCGCGTGCTGATCGCCGAGTACAACAATGGCCGGGTTACCGAGCGCAATTTCAAGGGCGAGATCCTCTGGCAGCAACAGGTGCAATCGCCGATCAACGTGCAGCGGCTGCCCAACGGGCATACGTTCATCGCTTGCCACAATCAATTGCTGGTGGTCGATCATGCCGGCAAGGAGCAGTTTCGGCACGACCGGCCCAATCACGACATCATGACCGCCGTTCGATTGAGGGACGGCCAGTTCTTCTTTGTCACCAACGGCGGCCTGGGCACGCGCCTCGACGCGCGCGGCAACGTGGCCAAGACTTTTCCGGCCGGGCAGGTCCACCAGTTCGGCGGCTTGGACGTGCTGCCCAACGGCCGACTGCTGATCCCGCAGGTTTCCGGCGGGAAGATTGTCGAAGTCGATGCGGACGGCAAAACGGTCTGGAACGCGGCTCTGACGCAACCTACGGCGGCCGTGCGTCTGGCCAACGGCAACACCCTGGCAGCCAGCTTCAATCAGCAAAAGGTCGTCGAACTGGACCCAACCGGCAAGCAGCTCTCGGAATTTCGTCCGGACGGGCGGCCCTGGAAAGTGCGGCGGCGCTGAACCGCGTCCGAGCGCTGAGAGTTGTAGGGTCCGCTGTGCGGACCGTGGACCGCCGATACGGCGGCGCTGAACCGCGTCCGAGCGCTGAGAGTTGTAGGGTCCGCTGTGCGGACCGTGGACCGCCGATAAGGCGTGGTCCGCACAGCGGACCCTACGAAACTCCGCAGCGCCCGATTCGATAAGGAGTACCCCATCCATGCGTCATATCCCGCTGGTCGCTCTGCCGTTGTTCGCCGTCCTGGTTTCGCTGGTCGGGGGCGCTGGGCCGGATTCGAGCAGCCAGGATGAACGCACGCTGCAAGCCGCGAAGGTGGCGATGGACGGCCCTGGCCTGCTGGACGTGCTGCGCAAGCGCACGCTGCCCGAAACCGAATCCGGCAAGATCAAGCAACTCATCAAGTTGCTGGGCGACGACTCCTTTGAAAAGCGCGAGCAGGCGACCGAAGACCTGGTGCGCCTGGGCAACCAGGCCGAGGGATTGCTGCAACAGGCGCTGAAAGACCCCGACGTGGAAGTGTCGCGCCGCGCCGAGGAGTGCTTGCGGCGCATCAAGAGCGGGGCCGGCGCTTCGGTCGAGACCGCCGCCATCCGCATGCTCGGGCGACAGAAACCGGCGGGCGCTGCGGAAGCACTGCTCGGCTATCTGCCCTTCGCGCCCAATTACCTGATCGGCGAGGAAGTCAAGGACGTGTTGGCATCTGTGGCGATGAAGGATGGCCAGCCGGACAAGGCTATGCTCGCGGCCCTGACCGACAAGTCTCCTCTGCGCCGCAGCGCTGCCGCCGTCGCGCTGGTCCGCGCCGGCGGGGCCGATGAACAGAAAACCGTCCGGCTGCTGCTCAAGGATGGCGACCCGACCGTGCGGGTACAAGTCGCGCTGGCGCTGGCCGAAGCCCGCGACAAGGAAGCCATTCCCGTGCTGATCGAATTGCTCGCGGAGGCGTCGCGCGGTATCGGTTGGCAGGCGGAGGAAGTGCTGTATCGGCTGGCTGGCGAGCAGGCACCGAAGGCATCCCTGGGCATCAACGAGGAGAGCCGCAAGAAGTGCCGCGACGCCTGGGCCGACTGGTGGACCAAGAACAGCGGCGCGGCGGACATGAGCCGCTTGCAACCGTCCTGGAAAATGCTCGGCCGCAGCATGGTGGTGCTGCTCGACGAGAACACCGTGCAGGAGATGGACGCCCAGGGCAAGGTGCTCTGGCAGATCAAGGATGCCCAGTTCCCGCTCGACGCCCAGTCGCTGCCCAACGACCGCGTGCTGATCGCCGAGCACGCGTCCAACAAGGTGACGGAACGCGACTTCGCGGGCAAGGTGCATTTCGAGAAGGAGGTGGGCGAAGGGCCGCTCGTGGCGCAGCGGCTGCCGAACGGCAACACCTTCATTGCCACTGCCGCGCAGCTGCTGGAAGTGGACAAGGAAGGCAAGGAAGTCCTGAGCTACAAGCGCCCGCTGGAAACGATCCGCAAAGCCACGAAGATGCGCAACGGCGACATTTGCATGGTGACTTCAAGCCAGCGTTTCGTTCGCCTCAGCCCGGACATGAAGCAGCAGCTTCAGAGCTTCGAGGCCGACATCCGCACCAATGGCGGCAAGATTGACGTCTTGCCCAACGGCCATGTGCTGGTGCCGTTGAAGGACTCGAATAAGGTGGTGGAGTTCGACATTGAAGGCAAACCGGTCTGGGAAATGACCATCGACGAACCCATCGCGGCGGTGCGTCTGCCCAACGGCCATACGCTCGTCACCACGCTGAGTCAGAACCGGGCTGTCGAG
>JAEUIF010000157.1 GCA_016795185.1 Planctomycetia bacterium
GGCCATGCTGTCGCTGATCGGCGTCGGCCAGGCCAATGCCTTCGTGCCGAAGGTGCTGGAGATGGTCGATCAGCCGAACCTCGACAAGGCATTGCGCAAGTCGGCCGTCGAGTCGCTGGGGCAGATCAAGACGCCCACCGCGCTAAAGAAGCTGGACGAACTATTGCAAGCGAGCAAGTTGCCCGAAAAACTCGATCCCGCCGCCAAGCTGCCCGCGACGGACGAACTGGCCTTCGCGGCCCTGACGGCTCTGGCCGACGCCAACACGCCGGACGCCACCGGCCAGGTGCAGGCGCTGATCCTGGAGCGACGCTTCCCGACGGACCTGCGCCGCGCGGCGGTCAAGCTGCTGGGCCGGTCGCCGGCCGGCTGCCGGTTCCTGCTCGAAGCCGCCGAGAAGAGTAAGCTGCCGGTGGACCTGAAGGGCGACGCCACCGAAGTAACCAACCGCTCGCCCGATAAGAAGGTGCAAGAGCTGGCCATGAAGCTGCTGCCGTTGCCCAAGCTGTCGGGCGACCGGCCGCTGCCGCCGCTGAAGGAAATCCTCTCGAAGCAGGGCGATCCCGTCCGGGGACGGGGAGTCTTCTTCAAGCAGGAAGCGCAGTGCGGCAAGTGCCATCGCGTCGGCGGCATCGGCAGCTGGGTCGGCCCGGACCTGTCGCAGATCGGCGCCAAGCTGGCCAAGGAAGGGCTGCTGGACGCCATCCTCAACCCCAGCGCCGGCGTGGCACACGAATACGTGCAGTACACCGTGGAAACCAGCAAGGGTGCGCTCTACGCGGGCCTGATCGTCGAGGAAACCGCCGACAACCTGATCCTGAAGAACGCCAATGGCGAACGCATCGTCGTGCCGCTCAAGGACGTGGCCGGCAAGACGGCCATGCCGGTTTCGATCATGCCCGAAGGGCTGGTGCAGACGCTGAGCGACCAGGACCTGGTCGATATGCTGGCCTACCTCGGCACCCTGAAGGAGCCCGCCGTGCCGGTGCCCCAATGGCACTTGCTCGGGCCGCTCGAAGCCGACAGCACCCCGTTGGTCCTCGACGGCAAGCTGGACCTGAAAGCAACGCACGTCGGCAAGGGCGGGGGCAAGATCAGCTGGCGCAAAGTCGGCGCGGATCGCGAAGGCCGGCTCGACCTCGAAGCCGCGCTCGGCACCCGGCAAGCCGTCGCCAACCTGTACTCGGTGCTTACGTCGAAGACCGCCCAGTCGGGCAAGCTGGTCCTGCTGTTGCCGCCGGATGCCAAGCTGTCGGGATGGGTCAATGGCAAGGCGCTCCAGTTCCAGCCGATGCTGCTCGGCGATCCGAAGGCACCGATCACCCAGGTGGCGCAGTCAACCAATCTGTCCTTGGCCGCCGGCAAGAACGAACTGCTGATCCGCGTCGTCGGCAGCGACAAGTCGGCCCTGGCGGTCGTCAGCACGGTCGTCAGCCCGGAGGGCGTGGAACTGTCGGCAGGAGGAAATTAGCGTCCGCTACGCGGCCTGGGTCCGCCACTTCGCCACGCGGGAGAGTGGCGGACCCAGCGATGAGTTCGCAGCCCAAAGTTCGTAGTTCCGCCTTCCGGCGGTCGAGTCGCTCGCCGCCGGAAGGCGGAACTACGAACTTCAAGCTCTGGGTCCGCCACTTCGCCACGCGGGAGAGTGGCGGACCCAGCCGTTGGAACCAATGCAGGCCCCCGTCACTCCTCCTCCAGCTTCAGCGATGCGCAAATCGCCTTCATCACCGGCTCATGCAGTTCCAATTCCAGGTCGTTGCACTGCGCCATGACAAGTATGGTGCCGCTGCTGGTGGTCGCGCTGCGCGTCCAGCAAGTGTTGATGAAATCCAGACTGAAAAAGCGCATGTTGTGACCGACGGCTGGCTGGCCCGCGAGGGAATCGACGCAGTCGTCGGCTTCCAGTCCCGCGTACTCTTCCCGCAACGCTTCCAGGGCCGTGTCGGCCATCTGTTGGGGGGCAGGCTGGTCGTGGCGCAGGCAAACCATCAGAAAGGCGGTCTGTGGGCTTTGCAGGGTGGCGGTCCACCCTTCCTCGTTGTCGTCGCGTTCTAGCCGCCAGTTCTCCGGGTACTGGAAGCGGATGCCGTCCTCGGCGAAAGTGGCCGCCATGATGCTGTACCTCGAACGGAAGAGGACAGAAGTCGCCTTTTCATTTTATCCGGACAGGCACGATGGGAGAAGCGGTGCAGTTCGCTCCGTTGGGGCCAGCAAACGTTGTGCTTTTTCAGCGATCCGGATCAGTCCACGGCCTTCCGGATTCTCCTGGGGGCCGCTCTTTTCCATCCAGTTCATTTGCTTCCGTCCGAAATCTGCACTATAGATTGAATGAGTTGGCACTCGACTAGCAGACGTAGCGCCGAGTCTAAACAGGATCAGCCAGCGCAGTCCCCCCGAGCCTGGACAGTGAACGAAAGATTACAAGCACCACCGCCGGAGGCCGCCCCGCCGCCCGAACTCGATCAGGACCGCTTGCAACAGCGGATGCAGGACGCCGGAGTCATCAGCGGCCGGGTCGCCCATGCCTTCGACAACGTGCTGACGGGCATCCTGGGGTTCGCGGAGTTGACGCTGACGCAAACGGAAGCCGGTTCGCCCGTGCGCGGCTTCATCGAGGAAGTGTTGCGGGCGGCGCAGAACGGCGTCGAGTTAACCCAGCAGTTGCACCTGTTCAGCCGCTGCGCCATTCCGACGGCCGGGCCGGCAACCCTGGCTTATGTCGTCGAGGAGGAAGAAGCGAGGCAGCGGGAGTCGTTGCCGGCGACCGACAAGCTCGACATCCGCGTCGAGCCAGGCCTGCCGCCGGTGGCGATCGACGCCGCCCTGCTACGCCAATTGCTGGGCCACTTGCTCGATAATGCCCGCGAAGCTCTGGTGGGCCCCGGTTCGATCACCGTGACGGCGCGTGTATTATCACTGGGCAAGACCGAGGCCGCTGCCTTGATCGGTCAACCCAGTCCGGGACCGGGCGTCGAGATCGTCGTCGCCGACAGCGGGCCGGGCCTGAGCGCCGACGCCCAGCGTCGGGTGCTGCACGAACCGTTCTTCACCACCAAGCCGCGCCACCGCGGCCTGGGGCTGCCCGTGGTGTACCGCATTTTGCAGGCGCACCGGGGCGGCTTCCATCTGGAATCTGAACCCGGCCGGGGAACTACCGTGCGAATGTTCTTGCCCCTGGCCGCCGATGGTGCCTCGCCCCCTCGTGACCGTTCCCACACGCAGTAGCACACCAAGCGGAGGAGAACTCCATGAACGCGCAAGTCGAAATTCCCGTCGTCCGTCCGACCTCCGCGTCCGCCAGCAAGTGGGCCGGCACGCCCGCCGCCGCCCCACTGCCCGAGCCGCGCGCCCTGCAATGCACCGGCGACGTGAACATCCTGGTCATGGACGACGACCCGGTCATCTGTGACGTGATCCGCGAAGCCCTCGCCGACCGCGAGTACAAGCTGGAAACCGTCTCCGAGCCGCCGCAGATGCTCAGCCGCTTGCAGGCGCACCCCTACCACCTCATCCTGATGGACTATTGCATCCCCGGCCTGACGCCCGAGCAAGTCTTCGGCGTGGTCCAGGAGCACCAGCCGGATGCGAGCATCATCGTCATCACCGGCTATCCGTCGGTCGACAGCGCGCTGAACTCGTTGCGGGCGCGGGCCTACGACTACCTGACGAAGCCCTTCAAGCTCGACCAGTTGCAGCAGGTGGTGCAGCGCTGCCTGGAGAGCAAGGGCCTGCTGCGCATGTCCGAGGACGCCCTGCGTGAATCGCTGGGCCTGGTGATCCGCGAGCGACGCAAGGGCCAGGGGCTGACCCTGAAGCAACTGGCTGACCGCACCAGCGTCTCGCTGGGCTACCTGTCGCAGATCGAACTGGGCAAGAACTCGGCCTCGATTGAAACGCTCTACCGCATTTCTCTCGGCCTGGGCATCAAGCTGGCCGACCTGTTCCACGCGGTCGAACAGCGCAGCTGAGGTGCGCTGTTGGATGAAACGCCGGCAGCATTGTCGCGAACAAGGCCGACCGGCGCGGGGCATTAGCCTGGTCGCCAGGCCGCGCGGTGGGAGCGGAGATAATCCAGCCACGCCGCCAGGCCCTGACCGGATTTTGCGGAGACTTCCACCACTTCCATGTCCGGCCGCACCCGCTGCACGCTTTGGTGAGCGGTTGCGGCGTCGAATTCCACGGCTGCGGCCAAATCAATTTTGGTGAGGAGCGCCAGGTCGGCGGTGTGAAAGATCGTGGGGTACTTGAGCGGCTTGTCCTCGCCTTCCGTGACGGAAAACAGCACGACGCGCAATTCTTCTCCCAGGTCGAACGACGACGGGCAAACGAGGTTGCCCACGTTTTCGACGA
>JAEUIF010000164.1 GCA_016795185.1 Planctomycetia bacterium
GGCTGACGCCCGCCGCTCGCCTAGATGCTTCCGCTCACTTCATTCATAGCGGCAGGAGCCAAACGCACTGCCCTGGATTTTCGTTGCCCGCCCGGCACATTGTCCGCTACGCTGCCAGGCGGCCGGAGTTTAATCGCGGGATTTTCTCCACCCTGAAAGAAACTCGGAGCACCCGCCATGCTGAGCCTGCGAACCATCGGGGGCACCCGGCTGTGCGACGGACTGACGCGCCGCGACCTGCTGCACGTCGGCGCGCTCGGCCTGGGCGGCCTGGCCTTGCCGCAACTGCTGCGCGCACAGGCCGCCCGCGCCGCGGATGCGGGACGCAAGCCGGCGAAGTCCGTGATCGTGCTCTTCCTGAACGGTGGACCGTCCCAGCTCGACATGTGGGATCTGAAGCCCGACGCGCCGGAAGAGGTGCGCGGCACGTTTCGGCCCATCGACACCACCGTGCCAGGCATGCGCATCAGCGAGCACCTGCCGCGCACAGCCCGGCAGGCGAAGCACTTCACCATCCTGCGCGCCGTCCATCATGCCACGGGCAACCATCCGGCGGCGGCCTACTGGATGATGGTCGGTAGCCCGATCCAGCGGTTGGCCCCGCAGGTCGTCACGCTGAGCCGCGAGGACCGGCCGCATCCGGGTTCCGTGATCGCCAAGCTGTTGCCGGCCAAGGCGGGCCTGCCGCCGTTCGTGATGGTGCCCGAAGCGATCTCGCCGGTCGGCCCGGAGCGGCCCGGCCAGCACGCGGGCTTCCTCGGCGCGGCCTACGACCCGTACCGGGTGAACAGCGACCCGAATTTGCCCGACTACACCGCCGGCGCGCTGGACGCCAGCAAGGACTTGCCGCGCGAACGCTTCGAGCGGCGGCGCTCCCTCTTGCAACAGGTCAGCGCCCATGCCCGGCACCTGGAGCAGACCGCCGCCGGGCAGACGCTCGATCCCTACTACGTCCGCGCCTTCGACATGCTCTCGTCGCAGCAGGCGCAGCAAGCCTTCGACATCTCCGCGGAGCCGGCCAGCGTCCGCGACCGCTACGGCCGGCATGTCTTCGGGCAATCCGTGCTGCTGGCGCGGCGGCTGGTCGAAGCAGGCGTGCGCCTGGTGCATGTCAACTGGGTGCGGCACGACAACGGCAAGGGCGGTCAGGGCTACGACAGCCATCGCGACCATCTCGAATGGTCGAAGACCGAACTGCTGCCGCCCACGGATGCAGCGCTGGCCTCGCTGCTCGAAGACTTGCACGAGCGCGGCCTGCTGGCCGAGACGCTGGTCCTGGTGATCGGCGAGTTCGGCCGCACGCCAAAATTCAACGCCAACGGCGGCCGGGACCACTGGCCGAACTGCTTCAGCGTGGTCATGGCCGGCGGCGGCGTCACCGGCGGCGAGGTCTTCGGCACTTCCGACAAGTACGCAGCCCAACCGACCGCGAACCCCGTGTCGCCGCAGGACATCCTGGCGACGGTGTATCATCGCCTCGGCGTCGAGCCGGATACGCTGATCCACGACCAGCAGCAACGGCCCTTCGCGCTGGTCGAAGGCGAGCCGATCGAGGGTATCTTCTGACGCCAGTACGTCGGGCTTTCCAGCCCGACACGAAGCGCCGGCACCCTGCGGCGCGGCGAATGCGGGCAAAGTGAGGTGCTGGCGCGGCGTGTCGGGCTGGAAAGCCCGACGTACTGAATGGCGAAACCGCAAGCGGTTTATATGACCTACCCCATCCTGACCCCCGACGAACTCCGCCAGGCCGTCGCCCGCTTGCCGCGCGTGGACCTGGCCCACTTGCCGACGCCGCTGGAGGAAGCGCCGCGCTTCGCCGACCGCGTCGGCAGCAGTCGCATCTTCATCAAGCGCGACGACTGCACCGGCCTGCTCTTCGGCGGCAACAAGACGCGCCACAACGAATTCGTCCTCGCCGATGCGATGCAGCAGGGCGCGGACGTGCTCGTCTGGGGCGCCAGCACGCAGTCGAACAACTGTCGGCAGACGGCGGCGGCCTGCGCCAAGCTGGGGCTCGACTGCCAGCTGCATCTGAGCCGCGCCACCGGTCACGACGAGATTCAGGGCAACCTGCTGCTCGACTACCTCGTCGGCGCGAAGGTCGAGATCACGGACCTGGGCATCGGTCCCGACCTCGACAACCTGATGCAGGAGCGGGCCGGCGTGCTGCGCGCCCACGGCCGCAAGCCCTACGTCTGGGACCGGCATCATGTGACCGCCGTCGCGGCGGTCAGCTACCTGCTGTGTCTCATCGAGATTCTCGGCCAGCTGCGCCGCCAGCGACTGGAGCCTTCCGCGATCTACGTCAGTTCTTCGGGCTCCACGGGTGCGGGCCTGGCGCTGGGCAAGCTGGTGCTGGGCCTGGAATGCCCGCTGCGTTCGATCTGCCCGATCCGCTGGCCGTGGAACGTGCGGGAGTACATGGCGGAGATTGGCAACCGGGCGGCGGCCCTGCTCGAACTGCCGCACCGGCTGACGGCCAAGGACATCGACGCCAGCGAGGATTACCTCGGCCCCGGCTACGGGAAGGTATCGCCGGCCGGCAAGGACGCACTCGAACTGCTGGCCCGCAGCGAAGGCATCTTGCTGGACCCGGTCTACACGTCCAAGGCGCTGGCGGGCCTGATCGACGACCTGCGCCACCAGCGGCTAGCGGCTGGTTCGACCGTCGTCTTCATCCACACCGGCGGCACCCCGGCGGTCTTCGCTTATCGCGACGAGTTGCTGCCGACCAATTCCGGCGAGCGGCGGGCGTGAGCCCACTGGTCACGGCGACGCTTGGGTGGCACGTCCCTCGGTACTCCGAGGGCGTGACGAACCCGGAAGCGTCATCACCCACTTTGCGCGGCATGTGCCTCGCACGCCCTCGGAGTACCGAGGGACGCGCCACCCGGCTACCCAGCCGTACCTGGCAACGAGACGATTTCATCCCCGGCTGCCGGCGAGTACAATGGCCCCTGCGCGACGTGCTGCGACCAGGGCCAGACCGCATGATTATCCTGCACGGGAGCTTCGAGTCCGGGCGTGTCCTCCTCTGGGGCGAAACTCCTCCCCCGCCCTTGCCGCATGCGCCACGCAAGGGCCGCACGGCCCGGCGGAAAACGACGGCCGCCCTGCCCTATGGCGCGGACCACGCCACGCTGGCGGCCGTTCTGAAGGACGTACTGCCGTCCGTCCCACCCGCGACCGCGCAGGCAAGCAGCGTGTGGTTGCCGACCGTGGCGGGGCAGCCGATTCCCTCCAGCCCGCTCATTGCCGATGCTCCCGAGTCGAAGCAACCGCCTCGCCTGGCGCCCTGGCAGGTGGCGGTGTGGCAGTTGCCGGCGGACCAGGCGATCGACCTGCTCTGCGCCTGTCGCGGCAAGGAGACACTGGCGGCGGGCGTGTCCATCGGCAAATCGCTGGCCTTCTGGGCCGCCGCGCTGCCGTTGGCCGGCGCGCTGGTGGCGCGCGGCCAGTTCCTGCCCGGCATCGAGCAAACGCCCGATGGCTGGCGCGCCTGCTGGCGGCCGATACTGATGGGCCTGGATCCGCAACGGCTGACACAGCTGGCCGCAGCGATGCCCGCGGCCTGCCGGGCCGCGAACGGAGCTGATGCCGCTCCCGAGCAACCGGCGGGCGCGGTGCTGGGCGACTTTGTGGCGCGCATGGTCGATGCCCTGGTCCGCGCCGCGCCACCGGCGCCCGCCGCACCGCGGCTGCCCGGCACGCGCCGGCGCCCGCCCGCTCCAGCCTTCGAGAGCCTGCACGATCAGTGGTTGCACGCGCTGCGCGCCGCCGACGGCGGCCTGACTGGCACGGACGCGGAACTCGCGGCGCTGGCGGACCACGTCAACGACTGGCAGCGGCCGGTGACGCTCGCCGCAGCCGCCCCCTTTCGCCTCTGCTTCCGCCTCGAAGAACCGCCGACGGAGACTCCGGCCCGGCCCGCGTCGGAGAATGCACCCTGGCATGTGCGCTATCTGTTGCAGGCCCAGCACGATCCCAGCCTGCTCGTGCCGGCGGAGCAAGCCTGGAAACCGCGCGGCGCGACCGGCGCGCTCCTCCAGCGCGACGGCTTCGCGCCGCGCGAATACCTGCTGGCGGCGCTCGGTCAGGCGGCGGCCCTCTGCCCGCCGGTCGAGGCCAGTCTCCAGAACGCGGCGCCCACGAACTTCCCCGCCGACGCCACCGCGGCGCATCGCTTCCTGACCGAGTCCTCGCTACTGCTGGAGCAGGCCGGCTTCGGCGTCATCCTGCCCGCCTGGTGGACGCGCACCGGCACCAAGCACCGGTTGAGCGTCACCGCCCAGGTGAAAAGCCCGAAGTCGCAGAGCAGCGGCCTGGGACTGCGGCTCGACGAAATCGTCCAGTTCGACTGGCAGGTCGCCCTGGGCGAGGAGCCGCTGTCGCTGGCGGAGTTGCAGGCGCTGGCCCGGCTCAAGCAGCCGCTGGTCCGGGTGCGCGGCCAGTGGGTACAGGTCAACGCCGAGGAGATCCAGGCGGCCCTCGACTTCTGGAAAACCAAGGGCGAGGCCGAGGCCACGGTGCGTCAGGTGCTGCAAATGGCCCTGGGCCGCGCCGACCCGCCCGGCGGACTGGCCTTCGGCGGCGTGCAGGCGACCGGCTGGGTGGGCCAGCTGTTCGACCAGCTCGAAGGACGGGCGACGTTCGAGGAACTGCCGCCGCCGGCGGGCTTTCGGGGCACGCTGCGGCCCTACCAGCAGCGCGGCTATTCCTGGCTCGCCTTTCTGCGCCGCTGGGGGCTCGGCGCTTGCCTGGCCGACGACATGGGGCTGGGCAAGACCGTCCAGACACTGGCCCTGCTCGAACGCGCCTGGCACGAGAACGGCCAGCGCCCCACCTTGCTTGTCTGCCCGACCTCGGTGATGGGCAACTGGAAGAAGGAAGCCGAGCGCTTCACGCCCGGCCTACCGGTGCTGATCCATCACGGCGTGCAGCGCCGGCGCGGCGCGGGCTTCGTCCAGGAAGCCGAGCGCCAGGCCCTGGTCATTTGCAGCTATGCCCTGCTGCACCGTGACGCCGCGCACCTGGCGAAAGTCCGCTGGGCCGGGATCGTGCTCGACGAGGCCCAAAATATCAAGAACCCCGAGACCAAGCAGGCGCGCGCCGCGCGGGCGCTCCCGGCCGACCTGCGCATCGCCCTGACCGGCACGCCCGTCGAGAACCACGTCGGCGACCTCTGGTCGATCTGCGAGTTCCTCAATCCCGGCTTCCTCGGCGGCCCGGCCGAATTCCGCCGCCGGTTCCAGATTCCCATCCAGGCCGGGCGCGACCCAGAAGCGGCCGCGCGCCTGAAACGCTTGACTGGCCCGTTCGTCCTGCGCCGGCTCAAGACCGATCCGAGCATCATCAGCGATTTGCCCGACAAGCTGGAGATGAAGGTCTACTGCAACTTGACCAAGGAACAGGCGTCGCTCTATGCCGCGGTCGTCGCGGAACTGAGCAAGGATTTGAACCGAGCCGACGGCATCCAGCGCAAGGGCGTCGTGCTGGCGGCGCTGTCGAAGCTCAAGCAGGTCTGCGACCACCCGGCGCAATTCCTGGGCGACGCCTCCACCATCGCTGGCCGCTCCGGCAAGCTGGCCCGGCTCACGGAAATGCTGGACGAGCTGGCCCAGGCCAGCGGCCGCGCCCTGATCTTCACCCAGTTCAGCGAGATGGGCGGCATCATCCAGACGCACTTGCAAGAGACCTTCGGCCAGGAAGTCCCGTTCCTGCACGGCGGCCTGACGCCGAAGCAGCGCGACCGCCTGGTCGCGCGCTTTCAAGAGCCGGACGGCCCGCGCTGCTTCATCTTGTCACTCAAGGCGGGCGGCACGGGCCTGAATCTGACCGCGGCCAACCACGTGTTCCACTTCGACCGCTGGTGGAACCCGGCCGTGGAGAACCAGGCGACCGACCGCGCCTTTCGCATCGGCCAGCGGCGCAACGTCCAGGTCCACAAGTTCCTGTGCGTCGGCACCCTGGAAGAGAAGATCGACGAGATGCTCGAGCGCAAGAAGGACGTGGCGGCCCGGGTCGTCGGCGCTGGCGAAGCCTGGCTCACCGAACTGTCGAACGACCAGCTGAAGGAACTCGTCACCTTGCGGAAAGAAGCCCTGGGACATTGACCGTGGCCCGGCACCCGCCAGACCTCTGACGACTCGGCATGGGCGAAAGCCCAGACGCTCTGCTAACCGCACCGGAGGCCCACGCGATGGGATGGTTCTACCGCGAGTTCTTCCGCCCTTCGCGCCCCCGCGCGGCCAGGGGCGGCATCAAGGCGCAGTCGAAACGCGGCGCGTTCGGCCAGAGCTGGTGGGCCAAGCGCTGGATCGCCATCCTGGAAGGTTTCAACATCGGCGCCCGGCTCGGGCGGGGCCGGTCCTATGCCCGCAACGGCCAAGTGCTCGACATCCAGATCGAGCAGGGCCGGGTCACGGCCCGGGTCCAGGGTTCGCGGCCCAGGCCCTACGATGTGGCCATCCGGGTCAAACCCCTATCGCCCGCGGAATGGGCCAGGCTCATCGAGGCCCTGTCGGCGCAGGCCCTGTACTCCGCGAAGCTGCTGGCCGGTGAGATGCCCGAGGACATCGAGGAGGTCTTCCGGAAGGCCAAGCTGTCCCTCTTTCCGGAAAAGCTCAAGGACCTGGAGACGGATTGCTCCTGCCCCGACTGGTCGAACCCGTGCAAGCACATCGCCGCCGTCTACTACCTGATCGGCGAGGAGTTCGACCGCGACCCGTTCCTGCTGTTCCGCCTGCGCGGCCTGGGCCGGGATGAGTTGCTGGCCCGGCTGGGCCCGGCGGCGCAGCCGGCGCGGAAGGGCAAGCAGCCCGCCGCGCCGACAGCGCCGCCCGAACCGCTTCCCGCCGACCCGGCCGCCTTCTGGAACGGCAGCCCTTTGCCGGCGGACGCGAGCGGCGTAGTCTCCACGCCGCGACTCGCCGCCGCCCTGCCCAAGCGGCTCGGCAACTTCCCGTTCTGGCGCGGCAACGAACATTTCCTGGATGCGCTGGAGCAAACCTACGCGACGGCCACCGAAGCTGGCCTGAATGCCATCCTCGGCGAGCGGCGGGCGTAAGCCGCTGTTTCAGTCGGCGAGTGTGCCACCCGCCAGAGCCGCTCTGTTCAATCCTTCTTGACGGGCCAGTTCGGATCGTCGGAACGCTCAGAGTGGAGCAGTTCGGCGGCGCGCTTCACTTCCTGGGGCTGGCCGGCGGCCAGGTTGTTTTTCTCTCCCGGATCGCGCTGGAGATCGTACAGTTCGATACCTGCGTTGGGGCCGTTCTTGACGGCTTTCCAGTCGCCGAAGCGCACCGCTTGAATGAAGCGATTTCCTTCGTGCAGCTCCCAGTAGAAGCAGGTGCGTTTCGGTCCGGGCTGGCCGCGAAACAGGGGCAGCACGGAGACGCCATCGGCCTTCGCCGCGTCGGCCTTGACGCCGAGCAGTTCCTGGCAGGTTGGCAGGAAGTCCCAGAAAGCCCACGGTTCGTCGCAGACGCGGCCCGCCGGCGCGACGCCCGGCCAGCGGACCAAGCACGCCTGTCGTAGCCCGCCCTCGTACATGCCGCGCTTGAAGCCGCGCAGCCCGCCGGACTGGTCGAAGAACTTGCCCAGCGGCGAATCCGGGCCGAAGGCCGATCCGTTGTCGCCGGCCACGACGACGAGGGTTTTCTCGTCGAGCTTCAGTTCCTTGAGCAAGGCGAGCAAACGGCCGATGTCGCGGTCCATGCGCGTCACCATCGCGGCGTAGGTCTTCTGCTCGGCGGTCCAGTCGGTGCGGGCGTACTCGCCGAGGTCGTCGATCTCGTAACGGCCGTGCGGCAGCGTCAGGGCATAGTACAGGAAGAAGGGCCGGGCCTGGTTCGCCTTCACCCAGGCCAGCGTGTCATCGGCGATCAGGTTCTGGGCATAGGTCTTGCGGTCCAGCTCGATCCGCTGGTCGTCGCGGTAGAGGTACGCGGGGAAGTAACTGTGCGCGTGCCGCTGGCAGTTGTAGCCGAAAAAGTGGTCGAAGCCGACTTTCAGCGGGCTGCCGGTCGAATCGAACATGCCCAGGCCCCACTTGCCGGTGCAGGCCGTCGCGTAGCCGTGGTCCTTGAAGAGCCGCGCCACGGTGTAGGTGTTCGCCGGCAACGGCAGCTGCCCTTCCGGTTTGATCTCGCGATTGGCGCGGATGGGATTATGGCCGGTGTGCTTGCCGGTCATCAGCACGGCGCGGGACGGAGCGCAGACCGGCGCGCCAGTGTAACCCTGCGTGAAGCGGATGCCTTCCCGGGCCAGCTGGTCCAGATGCGGCGTCTTGATCCTGGCTTGACCATAGCAGCCCAGGTCGCCGCGCGCCAGGTCGTCGCACAGGATAAAAATGACGTTGGGCTTCGCCGGCTCGGCCGCGCCCGTGGGACTGGTCAGGAAGCACAGCGCTCCCCATACGACGAGGATGGTCCAGGTTCGTGCATGCATCGAGGGCCTGCTTTCGCGTTGGATGGTGTTCGTTGCGAGATCGTCGATTCTCATCTGCTCGATTTACAGGATCCCATGCCCACGGAGGGCGGTGACCGCAACCAGGAGGAGAAAGGAGCTGGTGCTGTCCCTAAATTCGAGGTAACACAACCCACTCCAACGGGAGCAGCACCCTGCCGTCCTTTCTACAACGTTACGGTTCACGCATCCACGGCGTCTTGCCTGGCTGGGCTCGCCTGCGCTTCCGCGGCACCTTGCGGGCCCTGGCCTTCCAGCGCGGCATGTCCGGTTTCTTGTTCGCCCTGGGCGTCGCCTTCAAGGACTTTCAAACCTACGTCGACGGCACGACGCGGCAACCGCGCCAGGCGACCTCTGACCTGGCCCAGGCCGCCGGCCGACCGCTCGAACCCTTTCCCCACAGCGACAAGGAGGCCCATGCGCGGGCCGTCGCCCAGCGCGACGGCATCACCACTGGACTCATCGGCATCTTCAGCGCGACCGAATCCTGTGTCAGCTACGCAGTCCGCCCCAACG
>JAEUIF010000933.1 GCA_016795185.1 Planctomycetia bacterium
TCGTTAGGAACCTCGCGGGCCGGTCGTTCCGCATCCACGTCGCCCAGGGGACGGCCCTTGGTCGGATCCGCCGCCGGCTGGCCCGCGTTCGGCTTGGGGGAACCGCCGGGCTGTAACCCGGTGAGCAGCCTTGCCGGAAACTTGCCGGGTACCGGATATTCGCCAGGACGCAAATAGGAATCCCGCGAATCGCGCGGCATCGGCTCAAACGCGGGCCGCCCCGGTTGAACGCCAAGCACTGGGGCAGTCGGCTCTGGTGCCGCTGCCGGGGTGAACTTGTCGACGTCTGCGTAGGTGGGTCTACCCAAGTCGGTCGTTAGCACCTCGGTCGGCCCCACCCACGTCCGATCCCGATAGTTCATCGAACTGGAATTGTCGAGAAGCGTAACGATTCCATTCGGACGGTGGGCCGCAACTTCCTGGGTATTGCGCTTGGCGGCCAGATAGCCGACCGAAACGCCGATCAGCAAGCAGGCGGCCATCGCGGCCAGGTTCCAGAGCACGCGCCGGCGGAAGGCGTGGTGCGTGCGGACTTCCGTGACCGCGCCGCGGGCTTTCGCCAGGCAGCGGTCGGTCAAGCCCGCGGGCATTTCCTGATGTTTCGCCTGCTCGACGGCTTGCCGCAGCGCGCCGTCGAGGTTGGGTTCCCGAGGTTCGGACATGGTTATGCTCCCTTCCCGGCGACGACCAGCAACTCTTCGAGCCTGGTGCGGGCCTTGCACAAGGCGGTCTTGACCGCGCCGGTACTGATGTCGAGGGTTTCGGCGATCCGTTCGTGAGGCAACTCGTCGAAGAAACAGAGGCAAAAGACTTCGCTTTCGCGCGGCGGCAACTGAGCGACCGCCTCCCGCAGTCGGTCGGCCAGTTCGTGCTCCTGGGCGGACTCCTCCGGGCTGGCGTGAGCGCCCGCCAGTTCCAGGCCGTCCAGAGGCACGCCACGTTTGCGTTGCCGCAGGCGATACAGCGCCTGACAGGTCGCGATCCGACGCAACAGCGCCGGCCAGCTGCGCACCTGCTGGGTCCGCAGCGCGCGGTGGGCTTCGAGAAACACATCCTGCACGACATCTTCGGTGTCGGCGGCATGGCCGAGAATGCGCCACGCCGTCCGCGCCACCGCCGGTCCGTGTTCGCGAACCAGGTGATCCCAATTGATCACGGCTTATTCTCCCCAGGGAAGGAGGAAAGGGCCTTTCCTACCATCTATGTTGCACGACGGGGCCGGCGGTTACCGCGATTTCAGGAAATCACGGAAAGGACCGGCCGTGGTCCCGGTTGCCTGCGCCTGCGGCTTGCGCACGAAAAAGGGGTCGGCAGTCGATACCGGTATCGACTGCCGACCCCTTGAATGGACGCATGGTCGCGCCGTCCGAGGCTACACCTCCAGCGTGCGCTGGACCTGCTCGACGCGGTAGGCTTCGATAACGTCGTCTACCTTGATGTCGTCGTAGTTGGCGATCTTGATGCCGCACTCGAAGCCTTCCTTGACCTCGCGGACGTCGTCCTTGACGCGGCGCAGCGATTCGAGGCTCGCTGTGCGGTCGGGTGGCGGGTAGACCACCAGGCCGCCGCGGATGATGCGCACCTTGGCCGAACGTTCAATGACGCCCTGGGTGACGTAGCAACCGGCCACCGTGCCCACCCGGCCGACCTTGAAGGTCTTGCGGACCACGGCGCGGCCCAGGTGGACGACCTTCTCCTCGGGCTTGAGCTTGCCTTCGAGCGCCTGGCGGATGTCGTCCGTCAGGTTGTAGATGATGTTGTACTGCCTGATCTGGATGCCCCGTTCCTCGGCGAGCGTCCGGGCGCGGTCGTCGGGCACCGAGTTGAAGCCGACGATGATGCTGTCCTCCGGCGAGGTCAGCGCCAGTTGCACGTCGCTTTCGGTGATGCCGCCGATAGCCGCGTGCAGCACCTTCAGGCGGACCTCGTCGTGCGTCAGCTTGTCGAGTTCCTTCTTGATGGCCTCGATCGAGCCGCGGAAATCGGCCTTGAGGATCACCTTCAATTCGGCGACCTTGATGCTGCTGAGCTTCTCCAGGCTCATGGTCGAGCGCGGCAGCATGGCGGCTTCCTGGACCTTGACCTTGCGCTTCTCGGCAATCTCGCGAGCCACGGCCAGGTCGGGCAGGACCAGGAACGGATCGTCGGCGTTGGGCACCTCGTCCAGGCCGGTGAGGCGCACCGGCCAGCTGGGGCCGGCTTCCTGGATCGGCCGGCCGTGGTCGTCGTACAGCTGGCGCACCCGGCCGAAGCTGGAGCCACACAGAATAACGTCGCCCCGGCGGAGCGTGCCTTCGCGGACCAGCATGGTGGCCTGCACGCCTTCGCCCTCGTTCAAGTTGGCTTCCAGGCAGGTGCCCGTGGCCGGCTTGTTGGGGTTGGCCTTCAGTTCCTTCACTTCGGCCAGCAGGGCCAGGTTCTCCAGCAGCTCGTCGATGCCAGTACCCTTGGCGGCGCTGACCTCGATGAACGGCACGTCGCCGCCCATGTTGTCGGGCAGCACGCCGGCGCCGTAGAGCATTTGCCGGGTCTTGTTCAGGTTGGCGTTGGGCAGATCGATCTTGTTGATGCAAACGACCATCGAGACGCCGGCGGCCTTGGCGTGGTTGATGGCTTCCTCGGTCTGCGGCATGACGCCGTCGTCGGCGGCGACGACGATGACGGCGATGTCCGTGACGTTGGCGCCGCGGGCGCGCATCTTGGTGAACGCCTCGTGGCCGGGAGTGTCGAGGAAGGTGATGGGCTTGCCGTCCTTCTCGACGCGCCAGGCGCGAATGACCTGCGTGATGCCGCCGGCCTCGGTGGCGACCACGTTGGACTGCACGCCATACTGCTGGCGAATCTTGTCGAGCAGCGTGGTCTTGCCGTGATCGACGTGGCCCATGATGGTCACGATCGGGGCGCGCGGCGTCAGTTCCTCGGGCTTGTCGGCCGTCGAGCGCTCGGCGAGCACCTGGGCCTCGGCGTCCTGCGCCTTCTTGATTTCCACGTTGATGCCGTAGTCGTGGGCCAGCACCTCGGCCAGCAGCGGGTCGATGGTCGAGTTGATGGTGGCGTTGGCCGGCCCGCCGTGCTCGCGCAGCTTGAAGAGCAGTTCGACCGCCTTCTTGCCGATGGCCTCGGACAGCGAGCGCACGGTGATCGGCACTTCGATCGGCACATTGCCGACGCGCTGCTTGGGGCCTTTGTCGAGCTTGGCCCGGATGCGGCGCGGGCCGCGGCGCGCGCCATCGTCGTCGTCGATCAAGCCCACCTTGGGGACGCGCTTCTCGGCGTCGGCGCGGCGCTGCTGCTGCGCCTGGTTGCGCCGGGCGTGGCGGGCGTCGCGCCCGACGACGCTGCCGGGGCGCTTGCCGCCGCCCTTCTTCTTGTCGTCGCCTTCCTCGGATTCGTCGTCCACGTCCGGCACCGCGCCGGGCGCGACCGGCACCTGGTTGACGACCTGTGTCGCCACCTTGTGCAGTTCCTGCTGCGTCAGCTTGCCGGGGGCCAGGGCCTCCGTGGGCCGCGCGATAGGCCGCTGCGCGATGGGCTGCTGAGGCGTCGGCGTCAGGGGCCGACTACCCATCGCCTTCTTGGGTTGCGGCGGTACGGCGATCAGCGGGCGGGCCACGGTCGGGCGCGCCGTCGGCCGCGGCACGGGCCGCGGCCGGTTGCCCTGATCGGAGGGCGGCCGGGGTTGGCCCAGGCTGGGCACCCGGCCCGACAGGCTGGGCACCCGGCCCGAAGCGCTGACATCCGGCAGCCGCGCTGGTTGTTCGGGGGCGCGTGGCGGCGGCGGCGCGATGGGCCGGGTCGGCACGGGTTCGACGACCTTCGGCGTTTCAACGGGTTTACTCGGTTCGAGCGGCCGGGGAGGCGGCGGCGCGGCCTCGGGAGCGGGAGCGAGCGCGGCGGGAGCGGACACGGTGGGCTTGGTCTCCGGAACAGGTTCGGGATGGTGGATCGGAGCAGGAGCAGGCGGCGCGGGAGCCTGGACGACAGGCGCGGGAGCAACCGGCGCGGCAGTCGCGGCTGGTGCCGGCGGCGCATCTTCGACCGGCGCGGGCTGCGGTTTGTCCGTGGGGACCGACGGCGCGGGCGCGACCGGCGACGCCGTGGTGCGGCGTACCGGCGGCAGGGTGCGGACGCGATTATCGAGGTTGGTCGGCAGGGCCGTCACGGCGGGCGCGGCCCGAGCGGGCGCGGGCGCTGCCTTCGGTCCCTTCTTGAGCAGGGCCTCGATCTGCACGCGCTGTTCGGGCTCCAGACTGCTGAGCTGGTTCTTCACGTCCATGCCTGCCTGACGGCACATATCGAGCAAGTCCTTGCTCTCGATATTCAGCTCTCGCGCCAGCACATAGACGCGGGTTTTTTCTTTTTGCAAGCGCTACTCCTGTGATGACGGCCCCGCTGCTCCCGGGTCCGGGAAAGGCCGCCCTCTGTTGTAAATCCACTATGCCATCATTTTAACCATCCCCCACAGCTTGAAAAGGGATTCCTGCCGCTTCAGCCGGCTGTCCGAGTTACTCCCCTCGCCCCTGGCGGGAGAGGGGTAGGGGTGAGGG